>NZ_JACJDT010000161.1:0-654 GCF_014163675.1 Pseudoalteromonas sp. SR44-5 | reverse complement strand
ATTTCATTGCCTGCGGGACAGCGGCAGGTTTGTGTCGTCTCATCATAATGGAAGTCGTCTGAGGTAAATAACCGTGGCTTGCCTTTACTGCGTTTTAGTCGGCGCTTTTCTTGCTCTGTCTCATAAGTTTCACTTTCTTTAAACAGCGGATTTCGTTTTCTAAATTGGTTATCCGCAATGTAAGTATCAAAGCCACTTTTCGCCATGTATTCAAGGTTCGCTTCGCTGTTAAACCCACTGTCTGCGGTGAATTTGATGGCGTGTTTATCTGAGGATTCATCTGTGCTCAGTTTATCTAACTGTTGTTTTAATTGCTTAACCGCTGGCTGCAGGGTTTGCTGCTCGCCCACTGAACCCCATGCCTGTGCTTGCAGTACAATTTGATGTTTATCGTCATTTATCGCTATCCCGTTGTAGCCTTGGATTGTACCTTTTGACGTGGTCATTTTCGCGCTATCGGGGTCGGTAATATTACTTTTAATGGGCTTACCTTTGCTGCCCGTTTTTTCCTCGTGGGTCGCTAAGAACGCCGTGATTTTATCTGCACTTTTATCCAGCTTTTCTTTTTGCTTTAAATCCTGTGTTATCAACTCTTCGCTCAGGCTATCTTGTGATTGGTGACGTTCGATAATACGTTTACTCGCGCGTTCTAGT
>NZ_JACJDT010000160.1:0-664 GCF_014163675.1 Pseudoalteromonas sp. SR44-5 | reverse complement strand
GCAATTACTCTTCGAGGAAATGTTGTTTGTAATAAATAACGTGACTAATGTCCGCTGAATACTGAATTTTAGACATAGAAAGGCTGCAAATTCGCAGTTTTTGAATTGCTTTAGATGGTTTACTACATCGCTCTATTTTATGCTAATAGCTTTTCACAATTTCTCACGTTTGCTCGCCGCTTTCTATTTAAATGTTCACGAAAAACAAAATTGACACCCATTATAAATAAATGCTGAAGTCATCAAACTTAACCGTGCAAAAAATTGCCTGCCCGCAATTACTCTTCGAGGAAATGTTGTTTGTAATAAATAACGTGACTAATGTCCGCTGAATACTGAATTTTAGACATAGAAAGGCTGCAAATTCGCAGTTTTTGAATTGCTTTAGATGGTTTACTACATCGCTCTATTTTATGCTAATAGCTTTTCACAATTTCTCACGTTTGCTCGCCGCTTTCTATTTAAATGTTCACGAAAAACAAAATTGACACCCATTATAAATAAATGCTGAAGTCATCAAACTTAACCGTGCAAAAAATTGCCTGCCCGCAATTACTCTTCGAGGAAATGTTGTTTGTAATAAATAACGTGACTAATGTCCGCTGAATACTGAATTTTAGACATAGAAAGGCTGCAAATTCGCAGTTTTTGAATTGCTTTAGAT
>NZ_JACJDT010000015.1:0-91721 GCF_014163675.1 Pseudoalteromonas sp. SR44-5 | reverse complement strand
ATCACTTATTCCATCACTTATTCCATCATTTATTCCATCATTTATTCCATCATTTATTGCTAATACTTCATTACTCTGGTGTGTTTTTCTTGGGAATTCCCAATCGATAAAATCGCCTGACTCAGAGAACACAGGTAAACCGGTGTTCGCCTTGGTGCAATACTCTTTTATTCTTTGTATACCGCTGCCCCATTGCTCAACTAAGTCCAGCTCCTTAAACACTCTTGCAATCACCGTATTGCGGATTTCAGAGCGCCCTTTTAGCGCATCATGCATAGTTAATCCATGTGGTAAACCGCCCGGAGAAACAATATTTACAATATCATCGTAGATACCTATTTTTATATCTCGTCCAAAATTGCTGTAATCTCGATGCATCACTGCATTGAGTAATGCTTCTCGAATTGCAGGAAATGGGATCTCAAAGGTATCAGTACGTTGCAACCCCAGTACCTCTGCGCGTAAATGAAGATGGTTTTTTATAAATAGCTCTGCGTTTTCTATTTGCTGAAAAAGATCACCCGTGTACTCTTTTTTATCTAAAAAGATAGACATTGTGTTGCCTTTAAATCGGCTACATTTTATTTCTACATGCTCATAAAAGCCTAATAAGATCAGCAAGCCATGTGTGGGGTAAAGCGTATTATTATCGTTTTTGACTAGTTTTAAACTTAATAACTTTTCTGGCGTTAATGGTTTACCATGCGCTGCAAAACGTTGTTGAAGTGGCGTTAAATCAAGGGTTGATAAATCCACTTCATAATTAATAAGTGAGTCAAAGCTAATATGGTTACGCTGACGTTCAAGCTCTACCACTTGCGCCTGACTGACTACGCGATTAGTCGCACCAATACGTTGATAACAACCCAGCTCTTTGCCTTTACTCTTTAAATAATAAGGGAGTAATGCTCCGCGCTGCACTTCTATCACTAATAACTCAATCCCGTTAATATTCTCTATATAAATATTAGGTAATAGCGTAGGTGCAACCAGTTCATGCATTGTTGAGCTAATTTTATCCATTAATTCAAATAGGTCAAAATGTTGCAAGCCTATCAGTGTTCTATTATCAGAAACGCCTATAACCAGCTTTCCACCCGCAGAGTTGGCAAACGAGATAATGCTTTTAACCCACTCTTTACTGGTTGGCAATTGCACTTTAAATTCTAAATTTTTGCTTTCACCTTTTTCTATTTCAAGCAATAAAGGGTGTTTATTTTCCATTGCATCGCTCTCCATGATTCTGCGTTTCCACGATTTTGGGGATCACTTTACAAAGCTCTAATAAAAACTGTTGTAGGGTATTTATAATACTTTGCTCTACGGGTTGTTTGTTTTTACTTGAGAGTAAACGTTCGTAGTAAAGTGTACCAATTTGGCGTTCTAACGCGCGCGCCGACCAGTTTTGTAAAATGGCTTCATCTCTATACCAACTGCGTGCAGTTGAATTATCAACCCGTAATAGGGTGCGATAATGCGTCCAGCTTAATTCGAGACGCACTGCGTCTCGTTTTTCAAAGGCGAGATAAAAGCGGCGCATATTACGCAGGTTGGTTATGTCAAACTCCTTACCGTAGTCAGTGGTGAGTTGCTGCGATAGCCGCTTTAAGGTTGCTTTACCGTAAGCTGCGCGTGTTTCTCCGCCTTGTTCATCTTCTACAATTAAGCGCCCTATTTGCCAATACGCTTGTAGCATGGCGGTATTTACGGTTTGTTTAACTTGCCCACGGGCTTGCTCAACAATGCGGCGAATATCAACTAATAAGTGCTCGTTTTGAGTCGATGGGTGCTCTTTACTGTTAGTCATTACGTTCTTCACTATCGCGCTTTTCAGCAAAACGTTCTTCGCCATAGCCTAAGGCCTGTAAATTTTTACGAATCGCTTTATCAAGTTCATCGGCTTGGTTCATTTGGCTGTAAAGCGTTTGGCTCAGCTCGCTCATTTTAGTTTCGAACGGAATGCCATCGTCTGCTATGTCAGCAGCGCCGACATAGCGCCCTGGAGTCAGTACGTAGTCGTTTGCTTTTATATCGGCAAGAGAGGCTGATTTACAGTAACCGGCGATATCTTGGTACTTTTGCTCTTTATTTGTGCTTTGCTCTTTATCTGCGCTTTGCTCTTTACTTGCGCTTTCTCGCTCCGCGTTTTGTGTGGCAAGCTCTTCGCCGCGCCAAAGGTGGTAGGTTTGTGTAATTTTAGCTATGTCGTCGTTGGTGAGCTCTTTTAAAGTACGGTTTACCATAGAGCCTATTTCGCGAGCGTCTATAAATAGCGTTTCGCCTTGGCGGTCACGGCGTTTTAGAATGCCTTTTTCGTTATTACCGCGTTTATCTTTACTTATAAACCACAAACACACTGGAATTTGCGTGGTGTAAAACAGCTGCCCTGGTAGGGCTATCATACAATCGACTAAATCATTTTCGATTATTTTTTGGCGAATATCGCCCTCGCCACTGGTGTTTGAACTCATTGAACCATTAGCCAATACAAAACCTGCGGTGCCATGCTCGCTCAATTTTGAGATCATATGCAGGATCCACGCATAGTTAGCATTACCGGTAGGCGGTGTTGGATAACCTGCCCAACGGGCATCGTCGACTAGCTCGTTATCGGCGCGCCACTGTTTTTGGTTAAACGGTGGGTTTGCCATAATGTAATCGGCTTTTAGGTCGGGGTGTTGGTCTTTAAAAAAGGTGTCGCCTGCTACATCACCTAAGTTGCCCGAAATACCGCGCACGGCTAGGTTCATTTTTGCCAATTTATAGGTGGTGTTAGTGTACTCTTGCCCATAAATAGACACATTTTTTTGATTACCGTTGTGGCTATTAATAAACTTAAGCGATTGCACAAACATACCGCCCGAGCCACAACAGGGGTCGTAAATTTTGCCTTCGAATGGTTCAATCATATCGGCAATTAGGGTAACAATTGATTTTGGCGTATAGAACTCGCCCCCGCCTTTGCCTTCAGATGCGGCAAATTTACCTAAAAAGTATTCGTAAACACGGCCAACGAGGTCTTCTTCTGTTTTTTCGTTTTGGTTGGCAATGGTGTCGATATTATTAATGGTATCGATAAGCGCTGAGAGCTTACTGGCATCAAGCCCTAAACGTGAAAAGTAGTTGTCGGGCAATGCGCCCGCGAGTGATTTATTGTTTTTTTCAACCGCGTGCAGGGCGGTATCTATTTTAACGGCTATATCGCCTTGCTTGGCGTTGATTTGAATATGCGACCAGCGTGCGTCTTCTGGGAGGTAAAATACGTTATCCATCGCGTAAAAGTCGACCATGTCGATGTATTCGTCACCGTATTCGCTGGCAATGGCTTTTTTACGCCCTTCAAACTTGTCACTAATAAATTTAAGAAAGATTAAGCTTAAAACAATGTGCTTATATTCGGCTGATTCAACACTTCCGCGCAGTTTATTGGCGGCATCCCAAAGGGACTCTTCAAACCCGACTTGTGTTTTTTTTGCGGCTTTTTTTGTTGCAGGCTTTTTTGATGCAGCGTCCATGTGGTCTCTCTTTGCAAGAATATCAATATAAATTATTAGCTTATCATACCGCAAAGGTCGTGCTTTTTTGAGTGTTAATTATAAAATATATGAGGAGGTTTTTATCGATAACAATACGCAATATGCGAGCAGTTTAATTGTTGCGACAGTGTCGCAACTTTAGCCTCGTAACCCGATGAAACATAAAAAACCAATCAACAAACTAACCCATCAACCTTACATACTTCTCCGCCAGTTCATCTATACTTTCACGATGAGCGGGATCGGGCTTTATACAATCTATCGGGCATACACTGACGCAGGTGGGTTTGTCGTAATGGCCTACGCATTCGGTGCACTTTGCAGGGTCGATTTGGTAGATTTTAGCGCCCATATAAATGGCTTCGTTAGGGCATTCTGGATCGCACATGTCGCAGTTAATGCATTTGCTGTTAATTAGTAAAGCCACTCTCTAACCTCATTTATTAGAGCTAGTACTTCTAGCATAAATTTGCAGCCGTAAATTATGCATTTTATTCCGCGTTTTCTTGTTGATCTCAATCAATAAAAATCATATTAGGTAATCCGCATTCAACCATTCACTTTACAACTAAAAAATGGATACTATAATATCCATTAAGCTCATAAAAAAGCAATTTTGGCTATAGTAATGTCCAATCAAGTTCGTGAGGTGCTATTATTAATTATCTATTATTAAGCGAAGGTGATGTGCAGCAAGCCTTTGCTGAGCATCTAAAAGAATGTCGCAAAAAAGCAAAAATGTCACGCGAGGCGTTAGCTAAAAAAAGCACAGTACCTGCTTCTACAATAAAAAAGTTTGAGGTTACAGGGCTTATTTCATTCAGACAGCTATTGCTTTTGTGGCAAACACTCGACGACTTAACTCGTTTATATGACTTAACAAAAGTGCCAGCTCAAAATAAAAATGCGCCAACGTCTATTGATCAGGTGTTAAACAATGGCCTTTAAACCCATAGATAAGCTAGAAGTAAAACGTACGCTGTCAGACTCAACAGAGTTAATGGTGGGTGTACTTGCTCAAAATAGGCAAGGTGTTTACTTTCAATACGATCAGGGCTATTTAGAGACATACGGTAACCTTTCGCCATTCTCACTCGCCTTTAATAGAGAGGTTCAGTTAGCACCTAAAAACCCACACAACGGGTTGCATGGGGTCTTTTCTGATTGTTTACCTGATGGGTGGGGGTTACTACTACAGGACCGCGTATTCAGACAAAATAATATAATGCCTAACTTTGTTACCGCTATGGACCGCTTATCTTTTGTTGGCCATTCGGCTATGGGCGCATTATCGTTTACACCTGAAACTCATTATGATGGCACAAATGACAATGAGGCTGGCCTTGCTACATTAGGTCAACAAGCTCAAGCAATATTTGACGGGCAAACAGAAGAAGTACTTTCTGCGTTAGTAGCTGCTGGCAGTTCCGGCGGTGCACGACCTAAGGCTCAAATTTATTTTCCTGACAATAATATACAAGAATGTAGAACAAAGCCTAAATCGGGCGATGATGCTTGGTTAATAAAGTTCACATCCAAAAACCTCGCTTTAGGACATGAGGAAGGGTTATGTGAAGCTGTGTATTTGGATTTGGCTGAACAAACGGGATTAAACCCACCTCAGAGATTACTGGTACCCGCCCCAGAAGGAACCGGTGCAAAGCAATGGCTCGCCTTAAAGCGATTCGATAGGTTTAAATTAATGGGTGATAAAATGGGCTGCAAACATATGCATAGTGCATGTGGCTTACTGGATGCTGATTTTCGCACACCTTCATTAGATTATGAGGATTTAATTAAAGCGAGCCGTGTTTTATGCAAATCACCTGCTGCAGGGCAGTTACAATTTCGTCGAGCTATGTTTAATTTATTTAGCTGTAATCAAGATGACCACAGTAAAAACTGGGCTTTTTTACAAGAAGATTCAGGTGAGTGGGATTTAGCGCCTTTTTATGATGTAACTTTTAGTCCTGATCCTTTTAACGAGCATGCGACTTCATTTGCCGGATTTGGAAAAAACCCACCACTAAAAGCGATTCAAAAGCTGGCCTCTGCAGCTGGTTATGCAAATTGGAAGCAGGTACAAGTGATCATATCTGAAATAGCAGAGATTATTTTCAACTTTAAAGACACAGCTAAAGCACTCGGCGTAAATAAGCAAACGATTAACTTAATAGAGCAACAGCTTGATAATACGTACGCCATGAATAAGCATTTAACTGGTCGCTAATTGTATTCAGCTAATAGCACTTACAAATCAATTATCTGCTTTTGTAATTTCATGGTTTTATCTTCTTAATATCTGTAGCAGTTGTAGGTGGGAATTGAATCGCAGGCAATGCAATTTTAATAATCAAAAACAAATATCGTAATAGCTATCAAAAATCTGGTCATAGAGAGTTAGTCCGTGTAATGCTAGTTTTAACAACCTCTTAAAAAAGTGATTATAACTATTATGATAAATTTTACTTTACGACCCTTTGTATTACCCAGTTCTTTGCTGTTTTCGACAGTAAGCTTGCCCTGCATTTAACGCCCCAATTTATTGGGTTAACTAATCTCGATTATCTACAACGAATTACATCTTCTTCAGTAATTCCAGAATTTGCCATGCAGTTATAGAGTTCCTATCGACTCAAGTTTCCTGCACGGCTTAACTAAAAAACAGTTAAATAATTAATATAAATATTTTTTACAGAAAAGGTCTAATTAGTGATAATCACCTACTGAAGTGCTGGTTTTGGGGTTAAGAATAAACCTAAGGAACTAAATTAAGTAACGACGTGTATTTTAAGGGCAACTTTTTCTGATTACTATTTTTACGCAACTATCTTATAATACTAATGGAGTCAATAACTTAAAAAATACATATGATGATTGGAGCTAAATGAGTAAAGAAAAGTTAATAGAAGTTAAAGATGACTTAAATATGCTATCGCCTATTTGCTACATTACCAAGTCAATCAACTGGCTTATTGGCAAAGTCTTTAACAACTTTAAAATAAGTTTAATGGTTTATTTAATTGCTTACGTTATTGCTGTAACGGTTGTAAATATACCGATGCTGGACTTTACCCGCATGCAGAAAATATATGTTAGCGTTTCAATACTGGGCTTACCACTTTGTTTGTTCCTTGCTTATATTTTTATAGGAATGGTGTTATTAGCATTATTTGCAAGCAACCCTAAAACCCGCCTTAGTTATGCCATTATCTTAATCGTTATCGCTTTATTTCCATTTATGGTGATCGCAATGGCTGATACTCGTTTACTCCTCATTTTTGGCGTTTATTTATCTGCGGCATTAATTGTTATTAATATGATTATGCTACCAAATTTGGCCTATAAATATAGGGAAAGGCTTATAAAGCACGCTTACTTGTGTATGCCCGTAATTCTTTCAATTGTTGCATTTACTTGGTTTGAATCATCACAGGGGTTTTCGTATGGGCGTATTGATCGCGAAAATTTCACAACCAGCGATCATCAACGTGTGGTTCCTGTCAGTAAATCTGGCGCACAGGGTACGCCTTTTTATACCTGTGATGTCTTTGTTAATTTCAACGGATACCAGTATGAATTTCAAGATATGATCGTACCTAGTAATGGCCACATTGAGTATATTGAAGTTAGACAAGCTGTTTTCCAGCACTTTCAATTACGCTAATGTCTATTGAAAGTGATACCGCGGCTTTGTTTTTCGGCATCACTTTTTATAGGTAATAATCAACCCAAAACTTGGATGATAGATAATTAAAGGTGTTGAAAGCATTAACACCTGTTGTTAACTACAAGCTAACCCGCGATTTGTTTAAACGGATTGCGGGTGTCTTGGTTTTCATCTAGGTTGCGCATTAATATGGCGTGTTCTAAATCGATATTGTCGGGCAGTGGAATTTTTACTATATGCCCTGAGCCTTTGGCATCGGTAATTGCCTCGCCTTTTTTGTTTTCCATGCATTCAAGGGTAAAGCTAATATTACCTTTTGGAGTCATTAGCTCTAATGAATGACCCACACAAAATTTGTTTTTAACATCAATCTCTACCAAGCCATTGCTATTTCGCCCTAATACTTCGCCGACAAATTGCTGCTTAGTCGATACCGAATGGCCGTATTCGTAGTTTTGATAATCTTGATGGGCGTGGCGCTTTAAAAAGCCTTCGGTGTAACCGCGATGGGCTAGGTTTTCTAATGTTTTAAATAAATCAGCGTCGAATGGTTTTCCTGCTGCGGCATCGTCGATTGCTTTACGATAAACCTGTGCTGTACGCGCAACATAATAAAACGATTTAGTCCGGCCTTCTATTTTTAAGCTATGCACGCCCATTTTTGTAAGCTGCTCTACGTATTGCACGGCGCGTAAATCTTTTGAGTTCATGATATAAGTGCCGTGTTCGTCTTCAAACGCTGGCATGTATTCACCCGGGCGGCCTTGCTCTTCAAGCATAACAATATCATTACTTGGTGCGCCGTCGCCAAGAGTAGGAATAACCTGCTGAGGATCAAATTTGTGCACCATTTCACCGGTTTCGTTTTCAACGCCCGGTTTTACATCGTATTCCCAGCGACATGCATTGGTACAGGTGCCTTGGTTTGGATCGCGTTTGTTTATATAGCCTGATAACAAACAACGGCCAGAATACGCCATACATAATGCGCCATGTACAAATACCTCTAGCTCGGTTGCTGGGCAAAGCGTGCGAATTTCACTTATTTCTTCAAGTGATAGCTCGCGGGATAAAATCACCCGCTCTATGCCTTGTTTAGCCCAAAACTGTACACTGGCATAATTTACAGCGTTTGCTTGTACTGATAAATGAATAGCCATATCAGGCCATTTTTCACGCACTAACATGATTAAACCCGGATCTGACATGATCAGCGCATCTGGCCCCATCGCAATTACTGGTTCAATGTCGCGTAAATACGATTTCACTTTGGCATTGTGCGGGGCAATGTTTGATACCACATAAAACTTTTTATTCAGCGCATGCGCTTCATCAATGCCTATTTTTAACGTTTCCAGATCAAATTCATTATTACGTACTCGCAAGCTATAACGAGGTTGTCCGGCATACACCGCATCAGCCCCATAAGCAAAGGCATAACGCATGTTTTTTAAACTGCCAGCTGGTGAAAGTAACTCTGGGGTAAACGAGGTAATAATTGACGACATGCGCGCTCCATACATAAAACTGGGATCAAGCCAGTGGCATGAAAATAACCTGAAAATCAGATCAAGTAATAAAGCGCGGCAGTATATGGTACGTTAAATTAAGATGTTTTGATCGAAATCATAAAACTCACTTTAATTGATTGGCAAACTGGCTCACTGCATCAACGACTTGCTGGGCACCTTTTTTAATATTGCTCATCACAATGCCAGACTCGTTTGACAGCTCTAACCCTTCTTGTGCTTTATCTTCACCTTGCTTAATGGCTTTTACGCTTGACTGCGTTAAGCTTTGATTTTTTTGTACCACTTCAACAATTTCTTCTGTGGCTTTACTGGTTCGAGATGCTAATTGACGCACTTCATCGGCGACTACCGCAAAACCTCGCCCTTGCTCACCAGCTCTTGCTGCTTCAATCGCCGCATTTAAGGCTAGCAAATTAGTTTGATCAGCAATGCTGCTAATACTTTGCACTATGCTGGCAATTAACTGTGATTGTTTATCCAATGCTGATATTTCATCCCCTGCTTGCGACATTTGCACCGCCAGCTCATTCATTACTTTAACCGCTTGCTCAATGACAGCAGCACCTTGATCTGCAAGGTGGTCAGTTTCAGTTGAAGTGCTATAGGCAATATCTGCCGCCTCTGCGATTGCGAGCTCCCGCTCAACTTGCTCAGTAATAACAGTAGCGAATTTAACCACTTTATACAGTTCGTTTTGCTCATTGAAAATTGGGTTATAAGAAGCTTCAAGCCAAACCACTCGCCCATAACTGTCTATGCGTTTAAAACGGCTTGAAACGTATTCGCCTCTTTTGAGCTGTTTCCAAAAGGCTTCATATTCTGGTGAATTAGCCTCTTCTGGTTCACAAAAAATACGATGATGTTGGCCAACAATCTCTTTAAGTGAATAGCCCATTCCCGCCAAAAAGTTTTCGTTTGCTGTCAATACAATGCCATTAGTATCAAATTCAATAACGGCCATGGCACGATGTAATGCTTTAATTAAATCTTGATGCTCACGAGAGGTTTCAATCGTACGCGTTAACACATTAGAATGCAGAGTAAACTCAACTAGCTTACCTTGCTCATCAATGATCGGCTGTAAAATACTTCTTAGCCAGTCTTGTTCACCATTAACATGAACAAACTGCAATGCACCAGCCCAGTGTTCATGCTTCTCTAATGCTTTTTTTAAGCTTTTAAAATGCCCTGTCTGTCTGGCGTTACTTGGCACAAAATCTAGTAACTTTTTTCCAATCAGTTGCTGATCAGGGTAACCAAGCTCGTTTGCAAAGTTTTTATTTTGCGATGAAATAAGCCCAGTCTTATCAATGATTAAAACTAGCATTTCTTCGTCTAAGCTTTTTCTTACTTGATTCTGCACAAAAAGCTGACTTTTTAATTTAGCATTCTCACTTTTTATAGTGTTATTAAAAAACATAGCAACCTACTATCAATGAAATGGATGAAATGAAGCACGAAGATATTAAAACCTTTAATTTATTTCATGGTTATAACTTGAGTGTAAACCAAGTCCCCAAATTTAGTAGAATTTAACTAAAATAATCATTTTAAGCTAAAAGTGGATTTTCTATTGTGCATCTTATAGCAGTTTAAATGGCAAAAGCTCGAATGATACAAAAGCGCCTATCAATAATTTTAAAATAAATAATTAAAACATAAGGTTAATAAAATTTAAGGTAATTTTTAATAGTGCAGTTACAGATAAGGGCCTAAACGTTATAGTCACTGAGCACCATTTTGTACTAAAAATAACCTTCGAAAAATATTTCAACTTATTATTAGCTAAATTAAGTAATACGTAGTCCCATGCAATGTTAGATCATTAATTAATTCACAGCATCATGCTTTTCTATGCGTGGTGATTGCCTAACATTTAAAAATCGCACAATTGTCATCAAGCTAGTTTTTAATAAAACTAGGCATTGCCTACTAAAACGCGTATAATTCGCGCCCGTTAATATTCACACTTTTACTTAAAAATTATTGGAGCATAAAGATGGCTTTAGAGCGTACTTTCTCAATCGTAAAACCTGATGCAGTTGCTAAAAACCACATCGGCGCTATCTACAACCGTTTCGAAACTGCTGGCCTTAAAATCGTTGCAGCTAAAATGGTTCACCTTTCACAAGAGAAAGCGGAAGGTTTCTACGCAGAACACAGCGAGCGTCCTTTCTTTGGTGCTTTAGTATCTTTCATGACATCTGGTCCAGTAATGGTTACAGTTCTTGAAGGCGAAAACGCTGTTCTTAAAAACCGCGAAATCATGGGTGCTACTAACCCTGCTGAAGCACTAGCTGGTACTTTACGTGCTGACTACGCTGATAGCATCGACGAAAATGCTGTTCACGGTTCAGACGCTGTTGAATCTGCTGCTCGCGAAATCGCGTACTTCTTCGCAGACGAAGAGCTTTGCCCACGTACTCGTTAATTCGAATGCGCTAAGCAAAAGTAAAAAGGGCTTTCGAGCCCTTTTTTAGTCATTAGTTAAAGTATTAATTATCTAATTTATGATGTTTTACTTAATGATTAAAGTGAGTGAATTGTGTACAATTCGCCTTTGTAAATTTTTATCACCACCGTCACTGATTAAGGTTGTTTCATGACCACTGAGCAAAAAAAGATTAACTTATTAGATTTAAACCGAGATGCAATGCGCGAGTTATTTGTATCGTTCGGTGAAAAGCCATTCCGTGGCGATCAGGTGATGAAATGGATTTATCATTTTGGCGTTGATAACTTTGACGAAATGAGCAACGTTAACAAAAAGCTGAAAGAAAAACTTAAAGCGGAATGTGAAATTGTCGCGCCTGAGATCACCGTACGCCAACAAGCCAGTGATGGTACAATCAAGTACGCGCTGATACTTGAAGGCGGCCAAGAAGTTGAAGCGGTGTGGATCCCAGAAAAAGAACGTGCCACCTTGTGTGTATCATCGCAAGTTGGTTGTGCGCTTGAATGTACATTTTGCTCAACAGCGCAGCAAGGGTTTAACCGTAACTTAAAAGTATCTGAAATTATCGGCCAAGTTTGGCGTGTGGCCAAAGACATAGGTCTTGATGGCAACAGTGAAAAGCGTCCGGTCACCAACGTCGTTATGATGGGCATGGGCGAGCCATTGCTTAATCTTAAAAACGTAGTTCCGGCAATGGAATTAATGATGGACGATTGGGGTTTTGGTTTATCTAAACGCCGCGTTACTTTAAGTACCTCTGGTGTGGTGCCTGCACTTGATTTATTGAAAGAAAAAATCGACGTTGCATTGGCTATTTCTCTACACGCACCTGATAACGCATTACGTGATATTTTAGTGCCAATCAATAAAAAATACCCAATTGAAGAGTTTTTAGCGGCGTGTCGTCGTTACATTGATGGCTCTAAAGCCAATAAAGATGTGACCATTGAGTATGTGATGCTAAATGGTATTAACGACAGCACAGATCAAGCCCATGAATTAGTTAAAACACTCAAAGGCACACCATCTAAAGTGAACCTTATCCCGTTTAACCCATTCCCGGGTAACGAATATACACGCTCTAGTAACAGCCGTATTGACCGCTTTTCAAAAGTGCTACAAGCAGCAGGTATTACCTGTATTGTGCGTCGTACTCGCGGTGATGATATTGATGCAGCCTGCGGCCAGTTAGTTGGTGATGTAGTTGACCGTACAAAACGTTTAGCGAAAAAGAAAATGCGCGACGATAATGCGATTGCGGTTAATATCCACCAAGCATAATCTGTTGTCGTGAATCAAAAGCCCTTAGCGCTGCTTTATTTTTAAATAAATGATGCAAGATAAGGGCTTTTCGGTAATATAGGTGCATGGACAATAATAAAGAGATGAAGTAATGCGATCTTTACTTGCTTTAACTATCAGTGCACTCGCTTTAACAGGGTGTGTAACTGAAAATAGTTATGATGGCAATGACAAACCAGTCGTTGAAAATAAAATCAATAATACCGGCGCAGCACGTACCCGAATAGCCTTAGCATTAGAATATTTAAGCACTGGTAATAGCTCGCAAGCAAAGTATAACCTCGAACGCGCCGCGTCTTTCTCACCTGATCTTCCTGAAGTCCATTATTCATTTGCTTATTATTACCAACAAGTCGGCGAAAACGTACAAGCCGATAAAGCCTATCAAAAAGCAATAAAAATTGATCCCAATGATCCTAATACCCGAAATAACTACGGGGTATTTTTATGCGGTATTGACGAGTACGACCGCGCCACAGAACAACTACTCAAAGCCATTGCCATCCCAAGTTATATACGAGTAGCAGAAAGTTATGAAAATTTAGCTCTGTGCGCCATTGAGTTTGATGATTTTGATAACGCTGAAAAATATTTCAAATCGGCCATTAATCACAGTTCAATGCGTGCCTCATCACTGATCAGTTTAGCCGCTTTGTATTACGCTAAAAGTGATTTACATAGAGCAAAAGAAATACTCGAGCGTTATGAGAATAGTGGTCAAGTATCGTCTCGCTCATTGCTATTAAGCTATTTAGTTGAGCAGCGCATGGGCCACATTGAAAAAGCCGAAACCACTGCGGCTATGATATTGCAAACCTACCCAACCTCAAGTGAAGCGGGGATCATTCGCGAGCAAAAAATCAAACGTAGTGAGTTTGAAATACTGCGCTCGCAATACCGCCAAGCAAAATTAGATGAGCTACAAGCAAATAGCCCTGCGGGAGAGGTGATCTCGGCACCCAAAATACGCATTGTAAAAAAGAAAAAAGCGCCAGCAACTAGTACGTCGGCGCAAAGTATCACAACGCCAACAATGGCCGTTAAAAATAACAATGCAAGCAGCAATGAATTAACTGCCGCGTTGCTAACCTCACCGGTTGCGCCAACGCAAAGCACCGCATCACAAAGTAGCCAGCAAAGCCAAGCAACAGTATCAACACCTGTCGATACGAGTGGTATTTTGGCGGCTTTAAGTACCACAGCAATAACAACGCCAGTGCAAACAAACGTTGATACTTCTGCTGTACAGCTCAGTGCCCCAGCAAACAATAATGATCCTGTGGCAGTAATGTCTGCTCTGGTGGTCGCACAAACACCAAACAATCCAGCTGTAACTTCAACTCAAGCGACGGACATTGCATCATTAGCCTCTGAGGAGGCAGTTGCTAAAGCATTAGCAATACCAACTGTGCATTTAGCAACAGCGCCCACAGCGACTGCCGCAACGCCGACCCAAACGCTTGCTCGCAGCAACAAAGCACAAGATGGTGTAACAATTGTTTCTTTTGGTGCGCCCACGGATAGCCAAGCAGTTGCAAATAACAACCAGGCTTCAACCCCAAGCCGAGCACAATTTAGTGATGAATTAACGGATGAAGAAAAGGTGGTTTTTTACCAGCCAAAACGCAACGCCGCCGTCTTCGCAGAGTCAGGATATAGCTCTACACCTGAGATCCGTTTTCAAGATCCGCAACAAAATACTCACGCACCGTTGCTAAATTCGCGGATCCCACAATTAACGACGCCTTACCATGTTTTGCAAGATGGTGAAAACCTATTTAGCATTTCAGTACGATACAATGTTAAACTACAGAAATTACTCCAATGGAATGGTCTGAAAGAATCTGATCGGGTGGTCAATGGGACGAAAATTTATCTTAACGATCCCAACATTTATTACGAAATTAACGTCGGTGATACTTTGTATAGTATTGCCACCAAGCGTCGCTTGTTAATTGATCAGTTAATGCGATGGAATAAATTAAGCCCGGATGTTGCACTTAAACCTGGGCATAGACTGTTACTAGTGGACCCTGAATCATACTCATTATGAATGATGAAAATACAGAATCAACAACGCTCACTCTTGGCCAAACTTTAAAAAGTAGCCGCGAGCAAGCGAATGTCAGCTTAGAAGAGTTGGCAAAAAATTTAAAATTATCGGTGTTGCAATTACAACGTCTTGAGAATGACGAACACCAATTAATCGGCCCTGCTACCTTTGTTAAAGGTTATGCAAAAAGTTATTGTCGCGCCTTTAATTTAGATACTGCGGCCGTTTTAGCGCTGTTCCCTGAACCACAGGAAACCGTTAAAAAAACCAATATGCAAAGCTTTTCTAGACGAACAGAAAAAGAAGCTCATGATAGTCGGTTGATGCTGGTAAGTTACGTTATTCTGGCAATTGTTATTGGTTCATCCGCATTATGGTGGTGGCAAAATTCAACCCCTCTTGACGAACAAGTTGTAACGCAATCTTTAAATAGCTTTGCCAAAGAGACTGTTGCAGTCGCACAAGCAGAGCCTGACGTGGCGTCGAACAGTCTGTTAGAACAAGCGGGCCCTGATGAATCGATTGATGACCCCACTGCGGCGCAAATTATGGAGCAACAAGCCGATACCACCGAACTAGACGTTGCCCAGAGCGAAGCGTCAAGCGAGCCACAAAATGATGGCCTTGGCACCATAGTTATGCATTTCAATGAAGAAAGTTGGGTTGAAATTCATGACGGCAAAGGTGATAAAGTGGCGTTTGGTGTTAAAAAAGCGGGTTATGATATGACTTTATCAGGTCATCTGCCTTTTTCTATCGTGCTTGGTAAGCATCAAGCTGTTGATATCACTCTTGACGGTGAAAAGATTGATATTTCCAGTTTCCCAAAAAATCGTTTAGCCAAATTTAATTTACCGTTAACAGAGTAGTCACTATGTTTTCAGAATCTCCCATTAAACGCAGAAAATCTACCCGCATCAACGTGGGTAACGTACCGATCGGTGATGGCGCCCCTATTGCCGTGCAATCAATGACCAACACCGATACCATGGATGTTGATGCAACTGTTGCACAAATTCAAGCTATTCAAGATGCCGGCGCCGATATAGTGCGTGTTTCCGTGCCGACTATGGACGCCGCCGAAGCATTTAGAAGCATAAAAGAACAAGTCACCATTCCACTGGTTGCAGATATTCACTTTGATTATCGTATTGCTTTGCAAGTCGCAAAGTATGGTGTTGATTGTTTACGTATTAATCCTGGCAACATTGGCAGTGAAGAACGTATTCGCGCGGTAGTCGATGCTGCCCGTGAGCACAACATTCCAATTCGTATTGGTGTTAATGGCGGCTCATTAGAGCGTGATTTACAAGAAAAGTACGGCGAACCAACGCCTGAAGCGTTACTTGAATCAGCCATGCGCCATGTAAATATTTTGCGCCGTTTAGATTTTGATCAATTTAAAATATCAGTAAAAGCTTCTGATGTGTTTTTAGCTGTGGGAGCATATCGCTTACTTGCTAAAGAAATTGACCAACCTCTGCACTTAGGGATCACAGAAGCAGGCGGTATGCGTTCAGGCTCAGTGAAATCAGCTGTAGGCTTAGGTATGTTACTTGCCGAAGGTATCGGCGATACGCTGCGAGTATCGTTGGCGGCTGATCCAGTACAAGAGATCAAAGTCGGTTTTGATATTTTAAAATCACTGCGCATTCGCTCTCGCGGGATTAACTTTATTGCCTGTCCGAGCTGTTCACGTCAAGAGTTTGATGTGGTTAGTACCATGAACCAACTTGAAGAGCGTTTGGAAGATATCATCGAACCGGTATCAGTATCGGTTATTGGTTGTGTGGTCAATGGCCCTGGCGAAGCGTTAGTGAGTGATATTGGCTTAGCTGGTGCAAACCGTCGCTCGGGCCTTTATATTAATGGCGAACGTCAAAAAGCCCGAATTGATAACAACAATATTGTTGATCAACTCGAAGGCTATGTACGCGACTTTATCGCACAAAAAGAAAAACAGACCCCTATCGACATCAAAATCGTCGAATAAATACAATATAGTCGGCAAACAAAGCCGTTTGCCGTTTACCTTTATAGCTAGAACGCTATAATGACGGGTCAATTTTTAGCATTCTTGTTGTGTAGTCATCTTTTATTACGCAAAAAACAGTTTTTAGGATTTAGCAGTGGCAAAACAAATTCAGGCAATACGTGGAATGAACGATTGTCTGCCGGGCGATACCCAAGTTTGGCAGAAAGTAGAAAACATCTTACGCGAGACAGTAGCATCGTTCGGTTATCAAGAAATTCGTTTTCCAATTGTAGAATCAACCGATCTTTTTAAACGCTCAATTGGTGAAGTCACCGATATCGTTGAAAAAGAAATGTACACCTTTGCCGACAATAATGGCGACAGCTTAACACTTCGTCCTGAAGGTACAGCTGTATGTGTACGTGCTGGTAATCAAAACGGCTTACTGTATAACCAAGAGCAACGCCTTTGGTATATGGGCCCAATGTTTCGTCATGAACGTCCGCAAAAAGGTCGCTATCGTCAGTTTCACCAATTTGGTTTAGAAACCTTTGGTGTTGCCAGTGCTGATATTGACGCTGAAGTGATTTTACTGACGGCGCAATTATGGCAACAATTTGGCATCAGCGAACATGTTCGTTTAGAGCTTAATTCTTTAGGTTCAAACGAAGCTCGCGCGCAATACCGTGATGCACTTGTGGCTTATCTTGAGCAACATATTGATGCACTAGACGAAGACTCAAAACGTCGTATGTACAGCAACCCACTGCGCGTGCTAGATAGCAAAAACCCTGATGTACAAGCGGTTTTAGTTGATGCACCAAAACTGTCTGAACACTTAGATGCTGAATCAAAAGAACATTTTGAAAATTTATGTGAACGTTTAGACGCCGCAGGCGTCATATACACGGTTAATGAAAAGTTAGTTCGTGGCCTTGATTACTATAACCGTACTGTTTTTGAGTGGGTTACAGATAGCCTCGGCTCACAAGGTACTGTATGTGCAGGTGGCCGCTATGATGGCTTAGTTGAGCAATTAGGTGGCAAAGCAACGCCAGCTGTGGGCTTTGCTATGGGTCTGGAACGTTTAGTGTTAATGTTACAAGCATTGGAATGTGTTGGTGACATTCGTCGCAACGCTGATGTATATTTGGCAGCGATGGGTGACAAAGCCAGCATTCAAGCCCCTATTATCGCAGCTAAATTACGTGCTGAAGTACCTGGCTTACGTATCATGGTCCATGCCGGTGGCGGTAACTTTAAGAAACAACTTAAACGCGCAGATAAAAGCGATGCACTCGTTGCACTGATTATCGGCGAAGATGAATTAGAACAAGGCGTAGTGACAGTTAAGTATTTACGTGAGCGTAAAGAACAGGTCACCTTAGAATTAGAACAAATTAAAACGCTTTTAGCTGAGCTAATAAACAGCTAAAAAAGACGAGGTAGTAATGGATATTTATTCAACAGAAGAACAACAAGCTGAAGCGATCAAACGTTTTTTTCGTGAAAATGGTGTATCACTGGCGCTAGGTGTAGTGCTTGGTTTAGGTGGCCTGTATGGCTGGAAAGCATATAACCAAAATCAAATTACAACTGCTGAAAGTGCCTCTGATGCATATACTCAGCTGGTTGAAGGTGGTGAGGTATTAGGTTCTGCAGATACATTTATCGCAGAGCACAAAGATACTAACTACAGCGCACTTGCAGCCTTTGTTGCTGCTAAAGAAGCCGTAGAAAAAGGTCAACTTGATGTAGCCAGTGAAAAACTCAGCTGGATAATGACTAATGTTACCAATGCAGATTTAAAAGCAACGGCGACCACCCGTTTAGCTCGCGTGCAAATAGCACAGCAGCAATACGACCAAGCTTTAACAACGCTTAACGCTAAACTTGCAGATTCATTCACTGCAACAGTCGCTGAGCTTAAAGGTGATATATACACAGCTCAAGGCGATGCAAATCAAGCTCGCAGTGCTTATCAGACTGCTGCTGATGCGGGCGGTCTGGAGAATAACCCATTATTGCAAATCAAACTTGATGACTTAGCAGTAACTAGCCCAACGGCGTAAGGGGTTACCATGAAAAAATTAACAGCGGCAACCATAGCGCTATGCATGGCAACCTTAGTCGGTTGTTCATCAAGCGATGACGAAGACGAACTGGTGTTGCCTGAAATCGTTAATCAGTTTGAAACCAAAGTAATTTGGCAAGAAAGCATTGGTGACGGTGTTGAACATTACTTTTCTCGGCTAACACCGGCGGTATATAAAGACCGTGTTTTTGTAGCTAACCGTGCTGGTAAAGTCGAAGCGCTATCGCTTGAAAACGGTAATACTCTTTGGGAGACTGATGTTCGCGAAAATTTGACCTTTTGGCCATGGCAAAGCGACATTAGTGCAAAATTATCCGGTGGTATTTTACAAGCTTATGGTAAAATTTTTATCGGCTCCGAGCATGGTTATTTAGTTGCCCTTGACCGTGAAACGGGTGATGTTGTTTGGCGCAAAAAAGTACCCGGTGAAGTGTTAGCAAAACCAGCTGCCGGTGATGGCCTTATATATGTTAACCTAGGCTCAGGTAAATTATTAGCCCTTCACCCAGATACCGGTGAAGAGCGTTGGAGCCATGAGCAAGAAGTCCCCGCATTAACACTACGTGGGCAAAGCTCTCCGACCGTTGCTAACGGCGGTGTATTAGTTGGCCTTGAAACAGGCAAGTTAAGCGTACTTATCTCTGACAGTGGTTACTCTGCGTGGAGTGCTGAAATTGCTACACCAAAAGGCGCATCAGAATTCGAACGTTTAGTCGATGTTGATACACAACCTCTGATCAGTGGTCCTTATGCGTATGCTATTGCTTATAATGGTAACTTAGCAGCTGTAGATATTCGCTCTGGTAATGTTGTCTGGAAACGCGAATACAGCAGTTACCGTGACATTGCCATGGACACCCAAACTATTTACGTAGTAGACAGTAATGGTGTTGTTTATGGATTAGATAAAACCTCTGGCATTGAACGCTGGAGTCAGCCAGCCCTTCGTGGTTGGTACTTAACAGGGCCTGCGGTAGCAGGAAATTACTTAGCCATAGGTGACCAAGAAGGTAATCTACATTGGCTAAATAAAGAATCAGGCGAGCTTGTATCGCGTGAAGACTTCGACAGTTCAGGCTTTTTTATTGAGCCAATTGTTGCTGACGACAAACTGATTTTATACACCCGAGATGGTGAAGTTAGTGCGGTAAAAATACCGGACTAATTTGCTAAATAACTATAAGTTATTAATAGTTAATTTATTTTTTTAAGGCTTCGCTATGCGAAGCCTTTTGTTGTTTTTTTAAGAGGTAGTTTATGCTTCCCGTGATCGCTCTAGTTGGGCGACCCAATGTGGGCAAATCCACATTATTTAACCGTTTAACACGTACGCGTGATGCACTCGTTGCCGATTTTCCAGGCTTAACGCGAGATCGAAAATATGGCCAAGCTAATTACGATGGCTATGAATTTATCGTGGTAGACACGGGCGGTATTGATGGCTCTGAAGAAGGCATCGAAATCGAAATGGCTGATCAATCGCTACTGGCGATTGAAGAAGCCGACATCGTATTATTCTTAGTTGATGCACGTGTAGGTATGACAGTAGCTGATCAAGCTATTGCCAACCATTTACGTAAACAAGAAAAGAAAAGCTTTGTTGTTGCCAATAAAACTGATGGTATTGATGCTGACTCAAACTGTGCTGAGTTCTACCAATTGTCGCTGGGCGAAGTACACCATATTGCAGCCGCTCATGGCCGTGGTATTACCTTGTTACTTGAACACACCTTACAGCCTTTGCTTGCAGAGCTGAGTGCGCAAAATGATGATGGTAAAGGCGATGACGACGAGTTAATCGATTTATATTCTGAAGATGATGAAGATTCTACAGCGCATGAAGCATTTGCAGATAAGCCAGTAAAACTTGCTATTATCGGTCGTCCTAACGTAGGTAAGTCAACACTGACTAACCGTATATTAGGTGAAGAACGCGTTATTGTTTATGATATGCCGGGCACAACCCGCGATTCTATTTATATTCCAATGACTCGTAACGAAAAAGAATACGTGTTGATCGACACCGCTGGTGTACGTAAACGCAAAAAAGTCAGCGATGTGGTTGAGAAATTCTCAGTGATCAAAACCCTCCAAGCAATCGAAGATTGTAACGTGGTGCTATTGGTTGTAGATGCCCGCGCTGGCATTTCGGATCAAGATTTAAGCTTACTTGGTTTTGCCTTAAATTCTGGCCGCTCACTGGTTATTGCTGTGAATAAATGGGATGGCCTTGATGATTACGTGAAAGATCGTATTAAATCGGAGCTTGACCGTCGCTTAGGCTTTATTGACTTTGCACGCTTACACTTTATCTCAGCTTTACATGGTACAGGTGTTGGTCATTTGTTTGAGTCAATTGACGAAGCTTATGAATCAGCAACTAAGCGTATTAGCACTGCTATGCTGCGCCGTATCATGGATATGGCACAAGCTGATCACCAGCCGCCACTGGTTCGTGGCCGTCGTGTTAAGCTAAAATACGCGCATGCGGGGGGTTATAACCCACCACGTATCGTAATTCACGGTAACCAAGTACATGATTTACCAGATAGCTATAAACGCTACTTAATGAATTACTACCGTAAAGCATTAAAAATTATGGGCACGCCTATCAAAATCGAGTTTAGAGAAGGTGACAACCCATTTGCAGGACGTACTAATAAAGTGACTCTTTCGCAAAAACGTAAGATCCGCGCATTTAGTAAAGAAAACCGCAATAAATGATATAGCTGAAAGCTGAAAGCTGAAAGCTGAAAAATTGAACCTTGTTGGGCACACCCTTACAAGGTTTTTTTATAAACAAATTTAAGTGTTTAGTTTTACCTGATGTCGCAAATCTCAGGAAACTGTGCTTTATTTAAAAGATGTAAACTTAAATAGAGTCATCAATGGAATTAATCAATCAGGTTATCTATGTTGATAACGTTGAAGAAACCTTAGACTTTTATTTTCAAGCGTTTGGTTTTGCCACTCATGCCCTCAGCGATGATGCCGAATATGGAGAGCTTGCTACTGGCGATGTAAAAATTGCTTTTGCGAATCACCCGTATGCTCAAGCCCATTTTAAACAAGGTTATATCCGCGCTCACCCAAAGCAACCAGCGCTAGGTTTTGAGCTGCGCTTTAGCTGTACTAATCTCAGTGAAAGTTACGATAAAGCGGTGCTTGCTGGCGCAGAGCCTCTTTGCCCCCCTAGCTGTAGAGGAACTCAATATTATGCCTACGTAAGAGCCATTGAAGGTACTTTGATCTGCTTAGTACAAGCCTAGCTCTTCATCAAAACAGCATTAAAGTTTAACTTTGTAGCAATATAAGCCACACGTAACTGTCATCTAATTTCCTTATCTTAGCGGTAATTTAAATAAGGAGATTAATATGAATACATTACTACTAACATTGATGCTACTAAGCCCAACTGAAGCGCTAGTGACTGAACAAGTAAAATTACAAACCGCTGAAACACTTAAAGTTATGCAAATTGAACAGCAGACACAGTTGAAAACACAAGTCATCGCCACATTAGAAAATATAGAATTGGTATTGCCTGTGGTTGTTGATAAGCAAATTTTAGCGAAAGTACAAAACGTAAAACAGCAACTTAACCAAGACTAAGTTGCTCTGCAGAGTTAGTCCAAAAACGAAGCTAAAGCGATTTCAACTAAACTCTCGGTATTTTTGTTGTGGTTTTTCTTAATACCTCGCTGGCTAAATCGATTAGTCGGTATTTCAAAATGTATAATACCAATCGACTTAAATATTTAACCATTCTAGCGAGCTAAATAAAGCGCTAACTGCGTTATAATTTTTTCAAGTAGAACAACTACATGTCAAAATTTACGCCTTGTTATCACTCCATTTATCTGTCGCTATAATTGGTCAGTAACTTAACACGATTGGTATAAAACCATGATTATTGGCTTGCTGGTTCACTAGTAATTGTTTTTCTTTCGCTGTTAAGTGATTGTCGTGAATTTTATTAAGTTCTTTTGGATCTAGCCAAATACCCGCACAACTTGGGCACTCATCAATTTCGACCACATGAAGAGGTGTAAAAAAGCGCCGCATCATCACGACACTCGGGCACTTAGGGCAATTAATTCGTGCCGTTAAATCAACGTCTGTGTCAGGTAAAGCAGCCAAGTGCTCAGCAAGCACCAGCGCTCTTTTTAAAGATGGATCACTAAAATTAAAAATCTGGCGATTATCAAAAAATACCCCACCATTGGCGGATGAGAAAACCTCGATCCCCCCGACCATTAGTTTAGTGAGTTCTATATTTGTCCTTGGGCAGCGCATATCCAGTTCCTTTGCATTTTATTACTCATCGCAGTGAGATATTAACTCGGTGCAAGCGCCTTTTCAATTAGCGGTACTAACGGCGCTGGTAAAGTAATATTACCCGCCAACACAAAGTCATGTGCCTCATTAGACATTTTTTGCCATGTACGTTGCAAAATCCCAATCCACTTTTGCTCATCGTAGTCTGGTTTTGTTTGCACAAATGCCAACATGTAATACTCAATAAACACTAAACTTGCGATATCTTCCACCAATTGACTATCAGGATTTCGCTTGATTTGTTTTTTCGCAACCGCTGCATATACTCGTTGCTGATCAACATCAGAACAACCAACTTGCTGCATTAATTCAACCACAGTACTGGCATGAAAAATATACAACGCACTGCGCCACTGATGATAGCCTTGTTTATCCATTGGAAAGTGACTTCGCGGCGAACACCAACGCTTTATGTGCTGTGCTCTCACAGCAATATGCATTAGCTCATCAGCATCAGGTTTAAAACGGTTTAACATCTGCGTCATACGCTCTGAATATAAACGCTCTTTAGGCCACACTTTACCTGCATAGTGTTCTTGATTTGGATCCTGACTATTTGCTTCATCAATTAACGCGATTACTTGCTCAAACATTAGTTTAGTCATCACTCTTAGATTTATAGGCTATTTTAATCAGCTCATTTGTAATTAGCTAGTTGAAAATATTACGAGTTATTTATTGTTACTTTATTACTGAGCATCAATGAATTGGGAACTAAATGACGACAGCCATCGGTCTGTAAAGTAATATATCTGAGGTTTAAATCGACCACGACACCTTTACAGCTCGCGACCTCGATGTTATCACCCAACTTAATAGGTCTATAAAGCACAACCATTATCCCTGCAACGAGATTTGAAATTGCATCTTTAAGCGCAAACCCTAACGCAAACCCTGTTAAACCCAAGCCAGCGACTAAACCAGTTACATCAAAATCAAGCTTAGAGAGCGCTAATATAGTGCCAATAAAAATCAAAATCGCTTTTTGTGAGTTTGAAATTAAACGAAACGATTCCGCGGCATGGCCATCAAAACGACGTTCAACCTTCTTCAGTGCCAAGTGAAAAACTAAACTTAAAACAATACAGCCAACAAATACCAAAATAGCAGCAATAATTTGATCCCTCATACTTTTACTCTGTTACTGGATTAAATTGACTTAAATCTGAAGCAATAGACGCCTTTGGTTTTTCAACTAACCGCCCAAGCTCTTTGCCTGCTGTTAATACTATAATCGTTGGTGAATACTTTAATTGGTAGCGTGCTGCAATCCCTTCAGGATCGCGTTTATCATAACCGACAGCGACCAACTTTAAGCTGGCCAATGCCACCTTGGAGCTATCAAGTAATTTAAGTAACCGTGGTACTTCACGCTGACTATCGTGACACCAAGTGCCAAATAACACCAAAATATCTTTACCTTTGAGTGTTTGCATGGCTTGTGTTTCGGCAACAGTTGGCACAAAGTTATTATATTCACTGGAAAATTGCTGATAATCGTTAAGTAAATCAGCTGCACTTATCTGCCCTACAAACGGCTTATTATCTACAGCAAAAGACAGTAGCGGCACTAAACATACTGATAAAAAGAGCGCTATTCGTTTAAACATGATAATTCTCAGCTATTTATATTAAGTTGACTATACCCAAATCACAGTTTATTGCGAGTGCTATTACCCATTTGTAAATCAGCCAATCTTGCTGCTATTAAGTAAACATTTAAAAATGGATTTTAAATTTATTATTATAAAATTTATAAGCTTGATATTACCTATAAACAACTGCTGCTGCATTGTTTTAGCACGCCAAGTTAAAAATGATGAAAATACGTTCAATTAGTCATAAATCTGCAATTAAACTATAGGATAATTTCCATTCGATTTAATTAACCTAGAAAAGACGACTGACTTCAATGACCACTCCTTTAGTGCGCTTGAACTTTGCACTGCAATCTTTTGAAGATCCGCTATCAGCTGCCATGGCACATACTATGGAGTACGATACGCTGCATCTAAATGCAAACGCGCAGCATGAAATTACATTGCTTTGTGTATTACCAGAAGATGCGCATGAAGGCGACACTGTTTCGTTAAGTGCAACACATATAGCAGCGCGTGATGCACGTTACTTTATGCAATACACACTGCGTCTGAGCGATATAGAAGCCGGTACGGTAACGCTGACACTTGAAAAAATAACTCTCAGTGATGAAAGCGACGAATATGTGCTGCAATTAATGTTGCATGGTTTACATGCCACCCTCAAAGACAGTGCTGAATTTGATGTCGCAATCAAGGAATATGGCGCAGGTTATATACCACAATACGAGCCGGCTCTAGTTTCTAAAAGTCATTCACTGCGCCAATATATGACAAGTTTTAGTAGTTCATTTTTATCATTATTTTAATCCGCAAAGCTGACTTTACCCATAGTAATGGTGGGTATGCCCTGCGCTTGATTACCAAAACGTTGCTGGCCACCCGCTAAACATTCGTTCGCTAAAATCGCAAACAAAACTGCTTCTTTCGCATCTGGGTCGATACCTAGAGCATGGGTATTTTTAATCTCATGTAACTGTGGGCACAAAGATAAAATATGCTTCATCAACAGTGGATTATGTATTCCCCCGCCACTGGCATAAACTGTAACATCGGCTAATTTTTCACTGCATTGATTAATAGCCTGTGCAATCATCATCGCCGAAAATCGATTTAGTGTTGCCATCACATCTTCGTGGCTTAGCTGTAGGGTGTTGGTTGTCGTTTGTGCTTGGTGTAAATAAGCCAAATTGAAAACTTCAGGGCCTGTCGTCTTAGGAAAGTCTAAATTAAAAAATTCATCTTGGCATAACTCATCCAACAGCGGCTGATTTATCTGGCCTTGGTTGGCAATTAAACTATCTTTGTCATAATGAAGCGGCGCAAAATAACGCTGTATATAAGCGTCCATAATGGTATTACCTGGGCCAATATCAGAGCTAAATACAGCGCTCGCATCAGCAGATTGTGGTAAAAAAGTCAGGTTAGCAATGCCACCCATATTCAGTAATATACGATTTTCAGTTAAGCTGCTAAAAAATAAATAGTCGCCATATACCGCAAGTGGTGCGCCTTCTCCGCCCGCTGCAATGTGCTTTTGTCTAAAATCGCCAATCGTGGTAATACCTGTCGTAACCGCTAAATGGTCGCTATCACCTATTTGCAAAGTGCCATGATTAAAATCGCTCTGGCTATGCTGACTTTTAGGGCAGTGATAAATAGTTTGCCCGTGACTTGCAATCACATCAATATCAGCTGCAGCAACTTTCCATTTAGCTAAACACTGCAATACCATTTTGCCATGTAATTGCCCCACCCAAGGGTGAAGTAAAGTAACTAACTCCAAATCACATTCGCGCTTGGCAAATACTGTTTTTATTTTCTGTTTATAGTCATCATCATAACCAACGGTGTCAAAGGCTAACACATCAATTTGGGTGTCCATGCCATGCCCTGAGACTTTGCACAATGCAACATCTAACCCATCTAATGAAGTCCCACTCATCAGACCAATTATTAATCTTTGTTGTTTTTTAGCACTGTTATACAGTTGTAATATATGCTGATGCATTCTTTTTACCCTTAAAAATCAAAATACTAATGAATGTACATTCACTTCAAACTAAAGAATACTTTATACCTTAACTTTAAACATTGAAAGAATAATTATTGCAAATACGTTAAAAATGCTTTAAAACTTACCAACACACTGAGTGTACCGACAACGATAAAATTCATAATAGCAAAAAATACATAACCACGGGAACAGACCATGAAACACTGCAAACCTAACTCAATGCGCCCACTCCACCTGCTATCACCAATTGCACTGGCAGTTATTGCCACTACTAGCCCTGCTTTATTGGCCGCTGAACAGCAACAAGTGCAGCAAAAAAAACCTGAAGTAATTACGGTTACTGGCTCGCGAATTCAGCGAACAGAATTAGTTTCAAGTAGCCCAGTAGTGAGTGTTGACGAAGCACAAATACACCTAGATCGCGCGGTGAATGTAGAAGATATTACCGCAAAATTACCACAAGCCGCAGCGGGCGCTAATAGTACAGGTGCAACGGTAGGTGACTCATTTGGCTCATCGACTATTGATTTACGTGGTCTTGGTCAAAACCGAACTTTGGTATTAATTGACGGTACGCGCGCTGTGCCATTTAGTTTTCGTAACTCAGTTGACGTCAATACAATTCCTGCCGGTTTGATCAAACGTGTTGATGTTTTAACTGGCGGTGCGGCTGCTGTTTATGGTGCCGATGCAGTAGCTGGCGTGGTTAACTTTGTGCTTGATGATGACTTTACCGGCGCTGAGTTTTCAAGTAGTTATGAAACAGCTGATGGTGGCAATGAAAAACTTAATTTTGAAGCCATTTTTGGTGGCGATATAGCTGATGGTAGTGGCCATATTACTGGCTACCTTGGTTATTCTGAACGTAAAGAATTACTTGCTGGTGAACGTGATTATGCCTTAGATAATGGCGCAACTATGATTAATAGCGGCGGGTTTTACACCGATGTTGCCAGCGGCAACAGTTTAGCGATTAATGATGCAGGGCAAGTCGTGAGCGACCGTCAAACCAGTGACTTTACCGGCGACCGTTATTTAACTCAGCCAATGGATAGATTTTCTGCTGGGTTATTATTTGATGTAGATGCCAGTGACAGCGCAATCATTTACGGCCGCGCTATGTATTCAAAAGTAACCGTTAATGGGGCTGGTGCTAGCGGCCAAACACCTATTCTTGTTAATGAACAAGTAACCCTCACACAAGATAACCAATATATTCCTGATGAACTACGCCAACAACTCACCTTTGATGCTGATGGAAATGCGCTAGTCAATGTTGAGCGTAATTTAGGCCTTGGCGTTCAACATACTGAAGCCGTGCGTGATTCATTACAATTTCAACTGGGTTTAAAAGGCGATATTAACGATTATTTACGTTACGACATTTATGGTCAATACGGTCAAACTGACGAAGTCGCTACAATTTACAACAATGGCTATAAAAATGATAACAGTGGCAATAGTCGCTTTGGCAATATTGCCAATAGCAGCGATATTTTTGATCCTAATTTAGATCTAAATGAATTTAGCGATCCACTGTTATATACCACCCGTGAACGTACTCAAAGTGTATTTGCTGCAACTCTCTCTGGCGATTCTAGTGCCTTATTTGAATTACCTGCCGGTTATGTCGATTTTGCAATTGGTTATGAGTACCGCAAAGAAACGGGCAAGCAAACACCGGGAGATGCATTTAGAAATGGCACTAGCTTTGCCTCAGTTAGCGCATTTGATATGGACGCCAGCTTCGACAGTAGTGAGTTTTATGCAGAAATTTTAGTGCCGATCTTAATTGATATGCCATTTGCAAAAGAACTTAGTTTTGAAGGTGCTTACCGTATTTCTGATTATTCAAACACCGAAGCCGAAGACACTTATAAGCTTGGCATAAACTGGGCAATTAACGATGACATTCGTATTCGTGCTAATAAGCTCACTGCATTTAGAGCACCAAACTTAGGCGAATTCGCAAGTCCGATCACGGGGTTATCATTAGCTTTATTTGACCAAAATAGTGACCAATTTGTACCACGCTTTGCTGGTCGCTTTAATGGCGATCCATGTTTGCTAGGTACGGGGGACGCAGCGCAATGTGCCGCTTTTGGCGCACCGCCAGTGGGCACTGAGTATGACTCAACAACAGCCGAGTATACTTACGGCGGTAATCCGAACATCAAGCCTGAGCAAGCAGAATCAGATACTTTAGGTGTAGTTTATACTCCAAGTTACATTGAGGGCTTTGACCTATCACTTGATTACTATAGCATTCGTGTAACCGATGCGGTAAGTCAAATTCAACCTGCTGCAGCATTACAAAGCTGCTATATCGACGATCCAAATCCGAACAACCCATTGTGTGGCGCAGTACTTCGCGATCCTAATACAGGCTTTATTAGCACCGCGATCGTAAATGACTTTAACCTTGCAGCGATTGAACAAGCTGGTATCGATTTAGCAGCCAACTATGTATTTGATGCACCAATGGATTTAGGCGGTCGCTTTAGGCTCTCATACCAAGGTAACTTTGTAACAAAACAAACTCGCCAAAATAATAGCACCGTAGCCGAAGTTGATTGTAAAGGCACTTACGGTAGCGCGTGTTCAGGCGATTTTGCGAGTATCTTACAAGCCGATTATAAACATCGCGCCACGTTTGATTGGCAGCTAGATACCATGAACTTCCAATTAGGCTGGCGCAGAATCGGTGAAGTAGACTATGCTGTAGATAGAACAGAAACAATTTCAGCACAAGACTACATGGACTTTGCTGCATCGTGGCAAGCAACCGACACTATCGCCGTTAACTTTGGTATCGATAACCTGTTTGACAAAGCACCACCAACACCTGACATTGGCGCTAACCACTTTAATACTGTGAGTGATTACAGCGTTATTGGCCGTACAGTGGGCGTTGCAGTTCGTTACTCACCGAGTTTTTAGTTAATCCCAAATTGCTCATAGCAACACAGGATTAAACCCTTAAAGCGCACCCTGCCCGGTGCGCTTTTCATATTAGATTAGTTGAATCAAAACATTTGCTACTCATCTTGCAGATGGACTCTAAGTAACTTATTCACAAAGAAGTCATGAGACGCTGCGCTGATGAGGAAAATATTGACGCCATAAATAGCGACCTACATGGGTAAAGGTTCTAGAAAAGTATCTAGGTGCTAGGATTAATCCGTTGCCCGTCGTATTTCTGGGTGTCTCATTTACCCTCATTCACTTCTCTTTGTGCAAATTAGGGTCTTTAAACAATCACAACTAAGTCAATTCCCACAGAATGTCCGCAGTTTTACTCCACATTTATCACTTCAATCGCACCGCGTTTTTGCATAGTGACAAACAGCTTGGTTTGCTGGTCATTAAATGCCACATTGGTTGGATGCTGCCCTGTTAAAGTATAGGTTTGCAATATCTTACCTGCGGGACTAATTTTTAAAATAACACCTGCGCCATAACGGGCTACATACAGGTTACCTTGGTTATCAACACGCATGCCGTCCATACCATGATCGTCAAATGTGATCAGCGGCTGCTTATTGCTGATGTTTAGCTCACTATCAAGATCATATTGCCAAATAATCCGCTGCACGCTTTCGTTTACATAGAGTTTACTATTGCTGTTATTAACCGCCACACCATTGGTGGTGCCCATATTCTCTTCTAATAATTGAGTACTGCCATCTGTATTTATACGCCATAATTTGCCGGTAGCATCAGCCCAATTAGGGTCGCTGGCAAACAACACACCGCGTTTAGTTATGGCAATATCATTTGGTTGATTCATGGTTTTATTATGAGCAAAAACCTCAACGCTTTTACTATTAGCAGGCACTTTTAAAATATTATGATTTACATAATCCGCAATATTGAGATTACCTTGGCCATCAAATTGCAAACCATTACCAACGCTGTCATTTGGCAGCTTTAAAAATAAGCTGGCTTTACCATTGTTATCAACCTTACCAATGGTGCCCTGATCAGCAAAATTAACTGCGTATAAATGCTGCTTATAAAAAACAGGTCCTTCAACGCCTTGAGTAAACACATTATCAGGCACAAACTCCTTACTGTGCTGCGCAATACTGGTGGCACTAAAAAGTGCTGCACAGCTCAATCCACAGATCATCGCTTTCATTTTATTATTATTCCTAATTTAAATTATTACTGGTGAAGATGCTCAAAATCGGGAAATTGTCTTCGCCAAACGACAGCGTTAATGTGCGCTGCTCACCATCGTCTAGTTTAATATTGTCAGCCAGAGCCATAGGCGATATTCGTCTGCCATCGGCAAATAACGCCATAATATGTTCAGCCTGTAAAATGCGTGAACCTGACGCGTCATTACGAATTGTCACCACTGCGACTCGCCGGCCTTGCTCACTGCTCATCAGCACAGAGTTAACCACACTGAAATCACTGTTTTTAGGCCTTACTTTCGCATCATTTTCAAAACTAAACTGCATTCCCTGTAACGCAACTTGATCGACCGACAATACTTCATCATTTGCCTTTACCAAACCGCTCACAAAAGCACTGACTAGCAGTGGCAGTAAAACCAACAGTTGTATTTTCATTTCATTCCCTCGCTAACAACATCTATCTAAAGGTTATTTTTAACACAACTTGTGTGCTTTCTCATTTAATTTTTCAATTTCTTTAATAACTAAAAAGATTTTATTAACAGTGCTGTGACGCTAATAGAAAGCTCTATAACTTTGTGCTCAATCGGCTTCTACCTTTATTTTTTGTACCAAAAAATCTACGGCGGCTTTCACTTTTGGTACTAAATATCGCTGTTTTTGATATAACAAATAAATAGCCATATTAGAGTTTTGCGTTACCGCAAGCTGATGTTCAAACTTAAGTTCTTGCAACTCGCCCGACTCAAGGTATGGAGCAAGTGCCCAGCGAGTTGACATTAAAATGCCCTCCCCATTACAGGCTTTTTTACTAAGCCATGCTCCGTTATTCGAAATAACCACAGCAGGCCCTGACACGTCATGCCATTGCTCATCTACTTTGCATAGCCAAGGGGTTGGCCCTAGTGGCGTTTTAAAATAAAGGCCATTGTGATGCTTTAACGCCATAGCATGACTAGGCACACCGTGCTGCTGTAAATAACCTGGTGACGCTACAGGAATAAACTCATTGTCCATCAATTTTATGGCTAACACGCGCTCATTGGGTGCATAACCACCGCGAATAGCAATATCAACATCGTCACGGCCCAATGTCGATAGTTCATCACTGAAGCTAACATCGAGTATAATTTCGGGGTATAACGCATTAAATTCATCTAACAACGGTAGTAATATTTTATCACCAAAACTTACCATCGAACTTATTGATAAGCGCCCCATTGGTGTTGTTTGATAACTGCGCACAGTTTCGTGGCTTTGCTCTAACTGGTTTACTATTTGCTGAACGTCGTTATAGTAAATTAGCCCCACTTCTGTCAGCTTCACAAGCCGGGTTGTGCGTTTTAAAAGCGTTGCTCCTAAGCTTTTTTCTAAATCAACCACTCGTCTTGATAAAGAAGAAGGCGGCACATTAAACGTGCTCGCCGCTTTGGTAAAGCTACCCGTTTCGACAACTTTAATGAAGTATCGTATTGCACGTAGTTGATCCATCTAAATTCTCCTTCTAATGAGCAGCATTATTGTCTTAAAGACAAAAGTTATTGGCATTTTCTCCTATATATAATCAGATTAAAACAAGTAATAATGTATTCAGCTTAAACGTATGTGTTTTTATTTCATTTACTAGCGTTGTTAGCCATCGTCGGCTTTGCAAAAAATAAAAGCTCACATTCAGGTAGTAAATGCTAAGTAATACTTAGCGTTTGCACAAATTCATACAAATTTTTCAGGAGCGGACATAATGACAGATAAAAATATCCAACTTACTTCAACTATCAGTGAAGATAATAAACTAACGCTTGCCCTAAGAAATATCGATATGCCACAACCTGGTGCCGATGAAGTAGTGATTCGTATTGAGGCTACGCCATTAAATCCATCTGACTTAGGCGTTTTATTCAGCGCCGCTGATATGTCCAGTGCAAAGCAAACTGGTACTGAGCAAAACCCAGTTATTACCGCTGATGTTCCTGCTCAATTTATGCCATCACTTAAAACACGTGTTGGTAAAGCCACACCCGTTGGCAATGAAGGCGCAGGTACGGTTTTGGCCGCAGGCTCATCGCCAGCTGCACAAGCATTAATGGGTAAAACTGTTGCTGTAATTGGTGGTGGTACGTATCGCAAATTTATATGCGCAAATGTGCAAAGCTGCTTAGAATTAAAAGAAGGAACGACGGCTAAAGAAGGTGCGTCGGCTTTTGTTAACCCACTTACTGCATTAGCAATGGTTGAAACAATGCGTGCTGAAGGCCATAAAGCAATTATTCATGCCGCAGCGGCCTCTAATCTTGGTCAAATCCTAAATCGAATTTGTATTGCCGATGGTGTTGATTTAATCAATATTGTACGTAAGCCAGAGCAAGAAAAGTTACTACGTGATATGGGGGCAAAGTATGTTGTTAACTCAAGTAATGATACTTTCCTTGCTGATTTAACAGCCGCAATTATCGAAACCGGTGCAACGATTGCGTTTGATCCAATTGGTGGTGGCCAACTAACGAGTGACATTCTTAACTGTATGGAAGTCGCTGCAACTCGTGACATTACAGAATACAGCGTTTATGGCTCTGACACTTTCAAGCAAGTTTATATTTATGGTGCCTTAAACCGCGGCCCAATTACGCTAAATCGCAACTTTGGCTTTGCGTGGGGTGTTAATGGGTTCTTACTATTCAATGCGTTAGGCAAACTTGGTACTAATACAGTAATTGCAATGCGTAAACGTATTGCAGATGAAATTACCACAACCTTTGCAAGTAATTACACCCATGATGTGTCATTGCCAGAGGCCTTACAATTACAATCAATTGAGGCTTACTCGAAACATGCCACAGGTGAAAAATACTTAATTAAACCGCAAGCGTAATTAAGCATAAAAAACCCCCTTCTTAATTGTGGGGGTTTAAAATGTAAGAGCAGACACTGATTGCGGTGCCTGCTTTTTATATTCTCGTAATAAAAAAGAGTTAGGCAGCTCTTTGTTTTAGATGTGCTGACTGTGTGGCGCTCATAACTACCTTCAAATGATTTAAAGCTTAAATAATGTTTATCATAATGTTAAACACCCAAGTTAACCACTCAACATGCGCTCTCAAAGTTGTAAGAAAAAACAAAAATTCTGCCAAATAGCAGTAAGCAGAGTAGCTGTTGCACAGCTACAAAAGTGATTCTCCGTATAGCGATAAACTTATCTAGGCTGGCTGTTGAATTTATCAAGCATAGCCCTAATTTCATTAGTTAAGCATTTAATTCGCTGCAGAGACTATAACGACTGAGCATTTAGATTTACAGCCGTTATGCAGCCTTCTTTTAATCAGACAAGGAAAAAATTATGCAAGCTATTTCAAATAAACAATTTACTCTAAAGTCTCGTCCTCATGGTGCGCCAACGCTTGATAACTTTGAATTTAAAAGCGTACAAATGCCTGAACTACAACAAGGTGAAGTATTACTACGCACTATTTATTTATCATTAGACCCATACATGCGTGGCCGCATGAGTGATGCAAAATCATATGCAGACCCTGTTGAGATTGGCGATGTCATGGTTGGCGCAACCGTATGTCAAATTGAGCAATCAAATAACGACAAGTTTGCAAAAGGCGATTGGGTACTAGCCTATACAGGCTGGCAGGAATATGCGATTTCAAATGGCGAAGGATTAATGCCATTAGGCAAAGAGCCAAGTAATCCATCGTATGCATTAGGTATTATGGGTATGCCTGGCTTTACCGCTTATATGGGGCTACTTGATATTGGTGCACCGAAAGAAGGTGAAACCGTGGTGGTTGCAGCAGCAACAGGCCCAGTAGGTGCAACTGTTGGGCAAATTGCTAAACTCAAAGGTTGTAAAGTAGTCGGTGTGGCAGGCGGCAATGAAAAATGCCAATACGCAGTCGAAAAGCTTGGTTTTGATGCTTGTATTGACCACCGCAGCGATGACTTTGCCAAACAGTTAGCTGACGCATGTGATGCAGGTATTGATGTTTATTATGAAAATGTGGGCGGAAAAGTCTTCGATGCCGTATTACCACTATTAAACACCGCTGCGCGCGTACCATTATGTGGTTTAGTGTCGCAATATAATGCGACTGAGTTACCACAAGGACCTGATCGCATGGGGGCTCTAATGGGTCAAATTCTCTCTAAGCGCATTCGTATGCAAGGCTTTATTATCTTTGATGATTATGGCCATCGTTATGATGAGTTCGCCACTGATATGCAAAAATGGCTTAGCGAAGGAAAAATTCATTACCGTGAACATTTAGTAACAGGTTTTGAAAATACCGTATCAGCGTTTAACGATATGATTGACGGCAAGAACTTTGGCAAAACGGTAGTACAAGTAAATAAACCGCTTTAAATTTACCCTGCGCAGCAACGGCTGCGCTTTTAAGGATAACTATGATCAAGTTACACCATTTAAATAAATCCCGCTCTAAACGTATTATTTGGTTACTCGAAGAGCTAGACGTTGACTACGAAATTGTGGCTTATCAACGCAACAGTGAAACCTTTTTAGCTCCTGATGAGCTTAAAGCGATTCATCCACTGGGCAAATCACCAGTCATTGAGGACAATGGCCAAATCATTGCTGAATCAGGTGCGATCACCGACTATTTGATCAGTAAATACGGTAACGGTAAGTTTGCGCCAAGCCGTGACAGTAAAGACTATATTGACTACCAGCAATGGCTGCACTTCGCTGAAAGCTCAGCAATTTTACCGCTATTATTAAAAATGTTTGTGAAAAAAGATGGCGCTAAAACGCAATTTTTAGAAGGCTATGCCGATGCAGAAACCGCCAAAGTTATTAGTTACTTTAATGACCGCTTAGAAGGTAAACGTTACTTAGTGGGAGACTCTCTAACCGGTGCTGATTTTATGATGTCGTTTATTGTTGAAATTGTTAAAAATGCAGGTCAACTAGCACATTTTAAAAATCTCGTTAAATACGATGAGCAATTACAAACTCACGAGAAATTTCATTCCGCTAACGAGTTAGAGGCAAAGTACGACTAAGTTAGTTTTCGTTTTGGCTGTTTAAGGTGGTTTTACAGCCAAGCGATGCACTCATTCCGGTTCGGTCTATCGAGATAGATTTTTTTAAGCTTTACAATTCAAAAGTGCAGTTGCTCATTAACTTGACTGCTGCACATTAATTGTTCAACATTATTGATACATAACTGATTATTAGAAAAGTAAATTCGTTTTGTAAGTCATTCCACTTAACGAATTACGTTGAGTTATAATCAGCCAATATAAAATCGCACCAAATAATACTGGAAAACATATGACCATAAATATGCGCCTCGCCACTGGTTTTGGAGTGATCTTATTAATGATGCTCACATTAACCATTATTGGCACATCTCAAGTAAGTCAAATTGACAATAATATAACTGAAATTAACGATGTAAATTCTGTTAAGCAGCGTTATGCTATTGATTTTAGGGGCGCAGTACATGATAGGGCAATAGCAATACGGGATGTGGTGCTATTAACAAATGCTAGTGATTTAAGCGATACGATTAGCTTAATAAATGAGCTCAATAACAATTACCAAATATCGCATGAAAAAATGGCGAGCTTGGTTGATCAAATGACTGATCACGAGCGCTCCCTAATGAAAAAAATTGATAAGATAGAAGAGCATACCCTCCCCTTAGTGGAAAATATTATCGCCGCTAAACGTGCTAATAATATAACGCACGCAACTATGCTATTACTAACCGATGCGCGTCCCTCATTTGTAGAATGGTTGGACAGCATTAATCAATTCATCAATCTGCAAGAACAAACAAATCATAATTTAACGGATAAAACACGTGAGATAACCAGCTCATTTGAGCTATGGATGATTTCATTAACTGCACTGGCTGTTATTATTGGCGCTGTAATTGCCTATATTATTAGTTCAAAAATTAAAAATGCAGTAGGCGGTGAACCTCAAGAAGCAGCAGAAGTAATTGCACGTATCGCTAAAGGTGATTTAACCACTGAAATAAATTCCTGCAGCCCTAATAGTATGATGGCATCAGTTCAAGTAATGCAAAAAGAATTGAAAGCTATCGTCAATAGCATTATTGATTCTTCACAAGAGCTTTCATCTCATTCAGCAAGTGTCGCCTCAGGCTCACAACAAGCACTTTATGCCGCAGATAATCAAGTTACGCTAACTAACTCTGCCGTCACCAATTTAGCCAATATGAGCCATAGCATTCACTCAGTTGCCAGTGCAGTAAAACAAACTGAAGATAATTCAAAAATTACCGCACAATTATCACAACAAGGTAGTCAATCGGTGCAAAAAGTAGCAACCGAAATTGGCGGCATATCAACTACAGTGAAAGCAACAGTCAAACAAGTAAACATACTACAAAATCATGTTAAAAACATTGGTGATATATTAAGTGTGATACGTAGTATTTCAGATCAAACTAACTTACTAGCGCTAAATGCAGCTATTGAAGCCGCTCGTGCAGGCGAATCTGGACGTGGTTTTGCCGTTGTAGCTGATGAAGTTAGGCAACTCGCCCAACGTACAGGTGATGCGACCGGTGATATTGAGAAAATGATTTTACAGATCCAAGATAATACCCAAGCATCTGTCACTGCGATGGAAACCACAGTACCACAAGTAGAAAGTGGTTTATTATTGATGGATGAAGCCAATCAACTACTGCAAGAGATACAACAACAAGCTAATGATTCCTTGGAAAAAGTGCTTGAAATTGTCGACTCAACATCAGTGCAAGTTGCCACTGTGTCAGAAATTAGTTCTGGTGTAGAGGAAATCGCTAACATGTCCAAGGAAACCAGTTTATCCTTAAAAAACAATGCACAAGAAGCAGTCGCATTGGCTGAGTTATCAAAAACACTGAAGCAGTACATTAGCTATTTCAAAGTGAACTAAAGAGCGCTTTAATACTTTAATCTACTAATCTATATCCTACCGCAGGCTCAGTAAGTAAATACTTTGGGCTTGCGGGATTTGCCTCTAATTTTTGCCTTAGCTGCGCTACATGCACACGCACATATTCAGGACGATTTATATATTGCTCTCCCCATATATGGCTTAATATTGCATTATGAGTCAGTACCTTATCTTTATTTTGAAATAATAACAGTAAGATTGCATATTCCTTTTTAGTCAGCTTAACCTCATTGTCACCAACACGCACAATATGCTTATTTGGGTCAATACAAATGTCGCCACATTGCAACGCAAAACTGACTTGATTATTAGTACGCAGTAACACCCGAATACGCGCTAATAGTTCATTGGCGCTAAAAGGTTTAGTAAGGAAATCATTGGCCCCATTATCAAGCGCAGTGACTTTTTCCACTTCACCATCACGAGCTGAAAGCACTAATACCGGTAACTGGCTCCATTGCCTAAACTCCACTAGCCAGTCTTGACCATCCATATCCAAAAGCCCTAAATCTAATAATACAAGGTCATAACTTTGCTCACTTAAAAGTGCAAAACCATCCAGCCCTTTATCACAAATACTCAGCTCATAGCCACTGGCTTGCAGTAAGGTTTTTAAAAAGCTTTGCAACGGCGGAGAATCTTCAAGTATTAAGATTTTAGTCATTATTTTTTATCCAGATTAATTTTGCCAAGGCCATTTCTGTATCGTTATCTATCGTCAGTGAAAATGTGCCTTGATGAAACTTAGCAACCACATCACAAATTACACTGCCAAGCCCTACACCTTCATCAGCACTTGCCTGTGGCTTGCTAATTAATTTATTGCTCAATAGTAATTGATAACTCACCGCTGACTCGTAACGGCTTTGGGTAAATTCAACAACCACCTCACCATCACCATAACGCCATGCATTTTCGAGCATATTTGCCAGTGCTATTTCTAACAGTGTCACATCGCCTTGGCAGCTCGAATTGGCATCAATATTTGTTGTTACCACAAAATGCGCTAATTGCTGCTGCCTACGTGCTTTTGCTTCGCTTAGCAAAGCTTGCAAGTTAATTGTTTGCCAGCACAGGTTTTCGCCCATTTTATTTACTCGGCTAAGCTCCATCACCTTGTCAAAATGCTGATTAAGAATTTTACTTTGCTCATAAATATTACCGGCCTGCTCTTTTATTATCGCTTCACTGAGTGTGATCTCATCATCGGCCAACATGCTTGAGGCGCCCATAATAGTTGCCAGTGGCGTGCGCAAGTCATGAGATAAACTGCGTAATAATGCATTTTTAGCACGCTCGAGTTCAGCTTGAACTGAAATTGCCGCCGACTGCTGCCTCAGTAAGGTTTTCTCATGTACCTGATACAACAATGAAATTGCGGTATTTACGAAGCTCCTTTGTCCTTCAGACAGTAACGTTGCAAAAGCAAACCCCCCCATACTTTGCTCTTTATCACTTAATAGCATAAATTCACCTGCCACTTGCTGACGCATTTGTTGAAATTGGCAAGTAATGGCCAAATGCTCGCTAATAAGCTGCTGAAAGTACTGCTTTTGCTCATCCAGTGCGTCTAAACTATTTAATCCTTTAGCCAGCTCATACAGTGTTCGACTATTACTCGCGTGTAATTGTACATCTCGCACCTTAGTGTTTAATTCGCCCGCTAACTGGCTGATCATCAGTCCCACAATGAGCATCACGATAAAAGTAACTAGATACTCAATATTTTCAATATGAAAAGTAAAATACGGGGTAACATAAAACCAATCGGTACACGCTACACTGACCAAGGTGGTAATGGCTGCAACGCGTCGGTTACTGCGAACTGCAACCCAGGCGACCCATAACAGCTGTAACATCACAATGTCGGTGGTCGAAAACCAATCTCGTAACGGATAAATCGCCATAACTACAATGATCGGCATTATCACCGCCAAAAAAAATGCTTTATATTTGCTTGGTTTGCCCTGCACTTGATTCATTAACGATTCCTCTGACAATTAACTACATAGGTTACTGCCTTTTCAATATTGCCTCTATAAAGTTTTTATAAAGTTTTTTATCTCATTTATAAAATCTTTATAAAGCTTTGCAGTGCAGCGCTGACTTTACTATTTGATCCCGTATATTCAACTCAACTTTAGTGATTGCGTGTTACCTGCTATAGGTATTTGATAAGGCGTATTGATGATAAATTGGAAAATCACCTTAAGACTACTCGCCTTTCCTATTATTTGGATGGGAGTGGTACAACTGGTCTTTGCAGCGCTTTCATTATTTATTTTTAAAGACCGAGTTATTAGCGCATTTCTTATTCCTGGCGCAACGATGATCTCTGTCGCTTTAGTGCTACTTATCAATTTACGTAAAACTGATCTAACCGCCGCAACATTCAGAGATGCACTTATTTACGCCACAGTAACGTGGATTATAGCCGGTGTGTTAGGCGCCATTCCTATTCTAGTCGTCACTGGCGTTAACTTTAGCGACGCGGTATTTGAGTCAATCAGCGCCTTAACCACCACTGGCGCAACGGTGTTATCCGGGCTCGATAACATGCCTGCTAGCTTTTTATTGTATCGACAATTCTTACAATGGATGGGCGGTTTAGGCATTGTAATTTTTGTAGTGGCTATTTTACCTATGTTGAATATTGGTGGCATGAAATTATTAAAAGCAGAAACACCAGGCCCCATTAAAGACGAAAAATTAACTCCGCGCGTTGCCAGTACCGCTCATTATTTATGGGGCGTTTATTTAGCAATCACCGTACTTTGTACTTTAGCCTATTATGCTGGCGGAATGAGTTTTTACGATGCGATTGCACATGCCTTTACCACGGTTTCAACTGGGGGCTTTTCAACCCATGATGCCAGTATGTGGTATTACCACAGCCACTTACTGCTGTGGATAGCTAATGTATTTATGCTTGCAGGAGCGATTAACTTTGCCTTGCACTTCAAAGTAGCGCACAAAAGAGCCATTACTAGTTATTATCATGATGAAGAGACGCGTTATTTTATTTATATAGTGGTGCTTTTATCGGTTCTTTTAACCACCATGCTACTGCTTAAAGACAGCTACTCAAATGTACTTGAAGCATTTAGTTTCTCTACATTTCATATTATTTCTTTTATTACCAGCACCGGTTATGGCGCAGCAAGCTTTACTGACTGGCCAGCTGAGGCTGGGTTTTTACTGGTTATTGCCGGCTATCTTGGTGGTTGTGCAGGTTCAACGGCTGGCGGAAATAAAATAATTCGTAACATTATTGTTGGCAAAATGATTAATAACAATATTAAACAGCTGCTTCACCCAAGAGCGATATTTACACTGAAGTATCAAGGATCGCCCGTTAAAGAAGATGTACGCCATGCAATTATGGCATTTATGACCTTTGCTGTTGGTTCAAGCTTACTGTTTACAATGTTGCTTATGGCAACGGGTCTGGATTTTTGGAGCGCATTTACTGCAGTAGCTGCATGCGTCAATGTACTTGGCCCTGGATTTGGTGAAGTTGGCGCTAACTTTCAACCCGTTTCAGACACCGGTATTTGGATACTCTCGGTCGCTATGATCGTGGGTCGGTTAGAATATTTTACTGTTTTTACACTTTTTACTCATAGCTTTTGGAAAAAATAACGAAGGAATACTATGGCACATTTTACAGTTATCGGTTTAGGCCGCTTTGGCATTGCAGCAAGCTTGGAGTTGATCCATTTAGGACACACAGTGACTGGCGTTGATAGCAACCCAAAACTCGCCGAAAAGTATGTTGAGCACTTATCAGAGACAGTGGTATGCGATTCAACAGATGAAGCGGCGTTAAAGGAGCTCGATTTAGCAAATAGTGAAGCGGTCTTAGTCGCGATCGGTGAAGATATGCAGTCCAGCATATTGTGTACCTTAGCACTAAAAAATTTAGCGGTTAAACAAATATGGGTTAAAGCCAGCACCAAAGCGCATCATACGATTATATCAAAGTTGGGTGTCTCGCGTATTATTCACCCAGAAGAAGAAATGGGAGTGCGCGTTGCACAAGCGCTTAATTACCCGATAGTGAACGACTATATTTCATTAGGCAATGGCTTATACGTTGTTGAAGTAAGTATAAAAGCTCACCTACATAAAACAAAACTAGGGCATCTACTCAGAGAAATAAAAGGCACTGTAGACCCTCTATTGGTAAAGCGCGCCAAGCAAACGTTTGTCAAGCTTGATGACGACTTTGAGTTACATACCCACGACACCTTACTGCTATCAGGTAGCCGAGTCGAATTAAACTATCTAGCTCCAAGGCTGTTATAACCATGGTTTTATGGCACCCTCTCAAAACGCCTATTGAGCGCAAAGTCAGTGGGCATAAAAAAATCAATGCTGCACCGCCGCTTATTTTATGCTGCAGCTTTTTGATATTAATCGCACTAGGGGCTTTAGCATTAAAGCTGCCTTTTGCCACCAATGAACCTATTTCGTGGATACAAAGTGCCTTTACTGCAACATCGGCGGTAACCGTCACCGGATTAGTTGTGGTAGACACAGGCTCCGCATTTACCCCTTTTGGCCAAGGGGTGATCGCGCTATTAATTCAACTTGGTGGCTTGGGTTTGATGACATTTGCAGTGGTAACCTTGCTGGCATTGGGTAACAAAGTTGGCTTTATTCAAAAAACAGTAACTAAAACAGCTTTTAATCAAACAGATACATCAACACTTTTGAGTACGGCAAAATCAGTGTTGCTTTTTGCCATCATTGTTGAGTCACTCGGTGTTGTTATTTTAACGCTGTACTGGCTCCCTGAGCTGGGCTTACAAACCAGCTTTTTCCATGCGTTGTTTTATACCATTAGTGCATTTAATAATGCGGGATTTGCGCTTAGCCCCAACAGCCTAATGCAGTATGTTGACGATCCTGTGATCAATCTTACCGTTACTGGTTTGTTTATTATCGGTGGCCTAGGTTTTACCGTACTCATGGATGTTTATAAATCAAAACGTTGGGCAGCCCTTAGCACCTATAGTAAGTTAATGCTGATCAGCACGGTTATCATCAATATTGTAGCGCTGGTACTGATTTACGTTATTGAATATGACAATCCAAAAACACTGCAACCCTTGTCAGAAGTCGGTAAATGGCTAGCTGCTTGGTTTCAAGCCGTAACACCGCGTACGGCTGGATTTAATACCATTGCTATAGAAGAGCTGAGAAATGCCAGTACCGCATTAACAATGATGTTAATGTTTATTGGTGGAGGCTCACTCAGTACCGCAAGTGGTATAAAAGTAGTGACTTTTGTGGTGTTGATTTTAGCAACTTACAGCTACTTACGCCGCGATAAAGGCGTTACTGTGTTACGCCGAGAAATCGACAAAGAATCTGTATATAAAGCACTGGCTTTAACCCTTGTTTCAGCGGGTATAACATGGCTGGCTATTTTTACTTTACTGATTGTTGAAGATGCGCCTTTTTTAGATGTCGCCTTTGAGGCTGTGTCTGCACTTGGCACTGTAGGATTGTCGCGGGGTTTAACTGCTTCTCTTTCTCCGCTGGGCGAATTTATCATTATGTTTTTAATGTTTATGGGAAGGATTGGTCCCTTAACCATTGCCTACTTTTTAGCGAGTCCTCGCAGTAGGAAACTAAGGTATCCAAGCGCACAATTATCGATTGGCTAAATAGCAGAGCTGGGAGAATCTCAAACTAAATCCCAGCTAATGCTCGCTCAGTGGTTTACTCACCTGATGCCATTTAAAATTCGCCACATACTAACAGACGATTTTCATAGGTTAAAAACACAGATAATAACGCAGACACCCATCTTAATTTCGTAATATGTAGACTAAAAATTGATTGGAAAATAACAAAGACATCCACTGTTAATTTATGGAATACAGCCAAAAATTAACCATGATGGTTTAAGAGCTTGCATAAAGATAATAACACAGACACCAATCTTAATTTCGTAATGTGTAAACTAAAAATTGATTGGAAAATAACAAAGACACCCATTGTTAATTTATGGAATACAGCCAAAAATTAACCATGATGATTTAAGAGCTTGCATAACGAATATGAGGTTGGTTAATGGTTCTGAATTGAATTGAATAAAATTTAACTATCGATACATTAATAAACTAACGACAAAAAAACCTTCAAACCAGCGCTTGCTATGCAGGAGAAAAAGCTGTTCATTTGCAGTAATCAACTAATGTAAGCTAACAAAACTCGTCATCGCGAACCTTTATTTATCAGCTTGGTTATCAAACTAAAAGTGAGGATACCTAAAGCATCAGCAAGTAGATCAGCGATGTCTAAGGTTCTGCTAGGTATGAAGTATTGGCTTAGCTCTTCCAATAAAACGAATAGAAACACGACGCTCGAACCAATATACAAATTGCATGACAATACTGAATATGATTTTAGCTTAAACGCAAAATTAGCACCTAGAGTAAGCAAACCAAATAAACAAAAGTGCCCTACTTTATCGCCATAAGGGATACTTCTAACAAGCTCAAAGAAAATACTATGTTGCCCCGTATTAGCTTGATATATGACCCATATAATAAAGCTAAGAAAAGTAACTGACACAATAGTGATTATTTTATGCATGATTGTTTAATGTTATTGTTGAGTTACCAACCATAGCCGAATAGTGATTATGATTCAATCACTTAGTGTTCTACTGCTAAAGCAACCATCAGATCCCTGCAAGGTCACGCTCGGTGATGCACTCGTCCGATGCCATTTCAAATTCGCGGCATACTAACGGGCGGTTTTCGTAGATTGAACACATTAAGGTATTGCGGTCGAGTGCTTGGCACCAACCATCATCGGCGCGTTTCATCACTTCGCTGCCCCATTTATCATACTCAATATAATGAAATGGCACACCGGTGTCGGTCACAATACGCACTTCTAACTGACAACAACATGCTTGGCAGTTAGCACAGGTAACCGGCTCAGGGGCGTTAGTAACTGTTTCAATAGGAATTATATTGTCGATGGGGATAACGGTTTGAGGCATAGCGGCTTACTAAAATAATGTTAGCCGCTTAGCATACACGAGCAAAACTAACGCGCCAGTAGTTTCGCTTTTATTTCGCTGTAACGCTGCTGCTCACACAAACCAAAACCACTGAGTTGACGCACTTTGTTACGCGCAAATAACGGTACGCTCATTCCCGCTAAAAAGCGGCATTGGGTTTCAATACCTATATTATGTATACCTTTACTGGCGAGGTGACTAAGTAACTCATCAACCTTTTGATAAATTACAGCATCGTTAGCAAAGCTATGAGCGAGTGAATATTCAAGTGTTACAGCTTGGCCTCTACATACTGAGCAATGGCCGCATTGCTGTGGCGCTTGATGGTCGTCAAAATAACGAGCAAGGTTATAGCTCAAACATGTTTTAAGCTCGAAAAAGCGAATAAGTGCCGCAATACGCTTAATTTCAGCTTGCTCTTTATCAACAAAATAGCTGTGTAATTGCTTAGCCAGCTCAGGGTTATTAATTACCTCATTATGTACTTGATAGACTTGGGTGATTCGCTTTGTTTCAAGTGCTATTAAATTCTTCTCTGCTAAATAATCAAGCGCTGCAACAACGCGTTTGCGATCCACCTGAGCGGCTTGGGTAAGCGTGTCAAAATTTAGTGTGCCCCAGATTTTTTTAAACTGGGTATGGTTAAATATTAACTGTAAAAATGCTTGTCTATCAGCATCAAAGTGACCAAGTAAAGCGGCTTTATCAACCAAAAACTTATATTTAAAGTCGGCGTAATAAGCATAAAGTGGTGTTATTGCACCTTGCATTTCCAATTGTACTAACAAGGTTTTAAGCGCTAATTGGCGAATATTACTATCACTTGAAAGGCTGTATTCTTGCATTTCCCACTGTTGACTTTCTTTTGAGTGATCGCTTTGGTGTTGGCGAATATCGTTGATCACATGCTCAATACCGCTAAGCTCTGGGGTATCGCCATAAACAAAGTTTTCAACCGTGTTTAAGCCATCTAAATTAGCCAATGTAAAACACAGCGATAGTTGTCCGTCTCTCCCTGCACGACCAATTTCTTGGCTGTAGTTTTCAATCGACTTTGGTAAATCATAATGAATAACAAAACGGATATCTGATTTATCAACCCCCATACCAAACGCAATCGTGGCCACTACGACATTAATTTTACCCGCCATAAAATCATCTTGGATACCATAACGCAGGGTATCTTCAAGCCCAGCATGATAAGCCACAGCGTGTAAGCCCTGGCGGCTAAGCGCTTCAGCGACTTGCTCTGCACTATGTTGTAAGGTCACATAAACAATCCCTGGGCCCGTTTGCTCGCGCACAATATTAGCCAATGTACTTGCTTTATCAGCGCTTTTCACGCTGAGTATCGATAAGTCTAAATTAGCCCGATAAAACCCAGTTTGTACAATGCATTCTGGGGTAATTGCAAAACGTTCACTCATATCACGCTTTACTTTTTTAGTGGCGGTGGCCGTTAATAATAATACCAAGGGAATATTGAGCTCATCACGATAGCGCGGCAGTTTTAAATAATCAGGCCTAAAATTATGGCCCCATTCGGAAATACAGTGAGCTTCGTCAACCACCAGCATTGAAATAGCCACTTGATTAATAAATTCACGAAATCGCTCGTTTTTAAAGCGTTCTACCGACACCATTAAGATTTTCACTTTACCGGCACGCACATCGCTCATTACAGTGTGGCTTTGCTCTGTAGTTTGGCTTGAATCAAGGCTTGCGGCATAAATTCCCTTGTTATTTAAAAAACCAATTTGGTCTTTCATCAGCGCAAGTAATGGCGAAACAACCAGCGTTAGATTAGGTAAATGCAATGCAGTTAACTGATAACACAATGACTTACCAGATCCAGTGGGGAAAATTGCCAATGATGATTGGTTATTTAGCAGTTGCTCTATGGTTTGCTGCTGACCTTGGCGAAATTGACTAAACCCAAAGTGTTGCTCAAGTGAAGAAAGTATCGATCCGCTCATAATATTTCCCTTTATTCATATTCCCTAATAAAGGAAATCATAGTTTGAAAATGCAATGTTTGCCATGATAACTTTTTTTTGCTTTATTTTCTTGGCTTATCTATTTGTTCCTATTAAATTTTACTGACAAATCGTGAGAAAAGGCGCATTATAAATGCGTTGCTTGAAAAGGTATTTTGAACATTTTTGTTCAGCTCAATACCTAAGTGTTCTATACGTTTCATCATCATAAGAGCATTTAGGTATAATTCTTTTGAGGGCAATGAAATGATAACCACACATCCTAAAATCGTGATCATCGGTGGCGGTGCCGGCGGCCTTGAGCTCGCAACGCAATTAGGGCATAAACTAGGGAAGAAAAAACACGCCGACATTCTATTAATTGATAAAAATCGCACCCATATTTGGAAACCTTTGCTGCACGAAGTGGCAACGGGTTCTATAGATGCCGATTTAGATGGGGTAGTTTACTCAGCACACGCAGCAAAACATCATTATAACTTTCAACTTGGCACTTTTTGCAACCTTGATAACGCTAATAAAACCATCACACTCAGTGCCTTTAATGACGAACTTGGCCATCAAATTTTACCACAACGCACCGTTCATTATGACTACTTGGTGATTGCCATCGGCAGCGTCAGTAACGACTTCAATACACCCGGTATTAAAGAACATTGTTTTTATCTTGATTCAAACCAACAAGCGGAACGCTTTCAGCACGCGCTACTCGATAACTTTACTCGGCTACATCAAGACGACGACCCACAGCATGCATTAAATATTGCCATTGTTGGCGGTGGCGCAACAGGCGTTGAACTCTCAGCTGAGCTGTATCATGTTTCTGACTTATTAAAACTTTATGGTTTGACAAATATGTCGGCAAAGCGCTTACACATTCACTTAATCGAAGCAGGCCCGCGTATTTTACCCGCCCTACCAGAGCGTATAGCAAACTCAGCGAAAAGAGAGCTACTAAAGCTTGGTGTTAACGTTCGAGAAAACACCCAAGTAAAGCAGGCAACAAATCAAGGATTCATCACTAAAGATGATGAACAGATCGATGCCGACATTATGGTATGGGCAGCGGGTGTAAAAGCCCCCGATTTTATAAAAGATCTCGGGATTTTTGAACTAACTCGTAATAACCAAATCATGGTGAACGACTATTTGCAAAGTAATAGCGATGACACCATTTTTGTATTAGGTGACTGTTGCGCGTTTACACAAAAAGATGGCAAATTAGTACCGCCCCGTGCGCAATCAGCCCATCAAATGGCACAATGTGTTGAAAAAAACCTAATTGCGACACTGCGCCAACAGCCGTTAACTGGCTTTGAATACAGCGATCATGGTTCGCTCGTCAATTTGTCACGCTACAGTACCGTGGGGAGCTTAATGGGCAACCTCACTAGTAATAGCTTTTTTATTGAAGGCAAGATAGCCCGCTTTATGTATATTTCGCTCTATCGCATGCATCAACGCGCTATCCACGGCAGCGCCAAAACCTTTGCATTATGGATCAGCGAAAAAGTGCTCCGGGTCGTTAGGCCAAAGATGAAATTACATTAAGCAACTAACAAGAGTAAGTGGAGCCGCCGCTTCACTTACACACCTAGAAATAAAATAAAAAATGACACCCATCTAGAAATTATAATGATACCCATTAAAATTAAAATTGACACCCATCCATACACCCATCCATATATATCTAAAAAAATGCAAACTTACATTTTAAAGCAATGGATTGAAGGTAAATAAAAAAGACACCCATCTAAAAATTGCAATGACACCCATTCAAAATAAGAATGAAATTGCAAACATCCAGGTTAGGGCAATAAACGAAACAATTAAAAACCGTAGTTATTTTCAAAAAGGACTTTTATACAAATGGCAGATAAATATCAGGCGTTTGCATTTTTAGGCGTCAAAAAAATCTGAATTAATAAGTTATGTATTATTGGTTGGCTACGTTATCACGCTAGTAATTTTTCGCAATTCGTTAGATTCGTTCGTCGCTTAAAGTGTTGATGTTCACAAAACATATTTAACGACTCAGGTCTTCCAACAGCACCGTGAAAAACGGTGGTAAATTTGCTGGTAACTTTCAACCAGTTTTCGGGGGTTATTTGCAACCTTTCAAGCAAAGGGGTTAGATCGGCGGCTATATAACCTATTTTATCAGGACGAATACAGCGCCCTGTCGCATCAACAAGAGAAAGGTAGGAAGTTAGCTCAAAAGGTAAACCTTTCACCATATGCTGTGTTGCCATCCCTGAAAAATGTTGTAATGATTTGGGCTGTTTCCCTGCTGCGACCGAAATAATACGCTTTTTGACACTCGTGAAATCTGAATTTTCTGGTTTGTCAGCAATACCTGCGCGAACTGGGTTTAAATCAACATACGCCATACATGCTAATAATGCGGCTTCATCAAGTAACGCTTGGGATTTGAACCGTCCCTCCCAAAATCGCCCCTTACAGTCATCTTCTTTATTTGCTTTTCGCGCTATATATTCATTTAAAGAGCGCATGAACCAGCTAATATCCATTAACCTTGAACGATATTGCGCAATACTATCTGTAACTATTTTCATCTCAAAAGATGCTAGCTTTTCACCTTTAGCAAAACGTCGTGTTAATTCAGAACCTTTAAAGGCTTTATGCCAGCGAATTGCAACTGCTCTATCATTTACTCTTTCCGCCTTTTTACTATCTACGTACACTACAATATGAGTATGATTACTCATTACTGCATAAGCGCACACATCTATAAAAAAGAGAGATGCCAAACTCATTAGCTTATCTTCAACCCATTTTCTGCGGTGTTCATAACATTGACCCGTATATTCATCCACACCACACAAATAGGCACGTCTTACACATCGTGATATACAATGATAGTAACGAGTGTCCGTTAAACTGATTTGTCGATTTCTTGCAGTAGCCATAAATATCTCAGATATCACGTTCCTTATAAAATACTAGTTCCTCATGGTAATACTGCAAATATAGTCATTATTATGGGTGTCATTTAAGTTTGAATTACTACAATCGCCATTTATTAGGTGGGTGTTTTTATTTTTTTTAAAGTGGGTGTCTTTATTTTTTTTATTAGTTACTCTGGCTGTGCTGAGGCTAGATGTTCGTAACGGGCTAATATTTCATCATATTCACCTGAGCGCTTTATTTGCTCTAGCCCTTTGTTGAAGGAGGTTATTATATATTCAGCATCGGGATGCTCTTTACTGATCCCTATATGAAGAGGGTGCTTAATTAAAGCTGGTTGCCAAATTGTTAGCTCTGTTGAGTAACCATTTTTTTTCATTTCAAACCATGCTGCATATTTATCAACCAGAGCAATATCAGCGCGATGCTTTTTTACATGCTCAAGACAACTATGGACATTAAGCAAAGGAACGATTGTAAGCCTATCAATAGACTATAAATACTCATGATATCCATAACCTCTGATTGTACTGATTGTTAAGCTTTCTAGGCTGTGAGGGCCTTGATAATCAAGCTGCGACTTAGTATTACTAATTATGCTAAGTTCATTAGTAAAGTAGGGCTGGCTGAACAAAATTGTTTTAGCACGATTTTCTGTCCACCATAATGCAGGGATCAAATCTATTTCATTATTTTCTAACATTCGCATTGCACGACTAAATGGCGCTATTTTAATATCGAATGCAATATTCTGGCTAAAAAATGCAGCACGTACAAGCTCAGTAGTCATACCCGTTCCATCAGCAAATATGTAGGGAGGCCATTCATTATGAGATCCTACTAAAGGCTGTGTTATTGAATTAGAAAGCGCAGCAGTACTTTGTATGCATAACAGCAAAATAATAAAAAATTTAGTCATAGCAACACGATACCTTTTATCATGCCTATCTAAAGATACACAATAATACATTTGCTCTAGGCAAATCTGCGTAACTTAACTATTTAACCTAAGGCTTAATGGCAACTTGAACTTTGTTACTAAACCAGAGCTTCAACTGTTTAAGCTTAGACTACATTTGACTATATTATTTTCAATCTATAAAAAAGTATTGCCTAAAATTAATAACAAAAAATCCTTATAGCATATTTGAGTGGATTGTCTTCAAATTTAAATAATTTACCTGTAAGTTATAAAAAACCACATAAAGGAATGATGCTATGACCGCGAAAACGCTGATTTTCAACTTTGATGGCACAGGTAGTGAGCCACGTGATGCTGAGCAGTTCAGCTCTGCGCATTTTAAGGAAGATGCAAGCATTTCGAATATTCTCAAACTTCATTTATTAATGGGTGGCCAATTAAATAACGAGCCCGTTACTCCTTTTACTAATCAACTTAGCTTCTATTACCAAGGTATTGGAACTCAAGGAAGTCGTTTAAAGCGATTCCTCAATCAATCTTTCGCACCACGCGATGACGATGTTGCCAGTATTTTAAATCATGCTATAAATGATTTTAAGCGCTACTACAAAACTGGCGATACATTGTTACTCACTGGCTTTAGTCGCGGCGCTGCGTTAGCACGACGTTTTGCAAAGTGCTTAGAGCCGCTCATAGATAATAACGTTTATTTATGCGTATTTGATACTGTGGCATCCATTGGTTTATCCAAAGTCACCAAGGCCACCCGAGGCGCTGAGCATGTTATTTTTGAAAACCATACTTTAGCGACCAACATAAATCAGGCTCTGCATTGTGTGGCACTGGATGAAAAGCGTCGAGCTTTTGAGCCTACCCTTATAAATCATCAAAACAATGTACATGAAATATGGTTTGCAGGCGCACATTCCGATATCGGTGGTGGCTATTATCGAGATGGGCTGGCGGATATTTGCTTACGCTTTGCAATGGAGTGGTTACTTGAACTGCCTGTGGCTTTATCCTTTTTAACTAGTCAAGCAATCGAGTATTCATCGTTATTTCCTGCGGATCAAAACAGTTTTATCGCCCAAGATGATATGACCATCACCCCAGATCCTCTCGCGTTAAGCCATCAACAGAATTATTTTTGGTTTAATCCTTTATTTAAACTGATTGATCGTGAATGTACCGTGCTGGTTGATGACGAACAAAGTAAGCTGTTACCCATTATCCACCACAGTGTTGCTACACGTATCAATCAATTAACCAGTTATCGTCCCGAGTCTTTAAAAAACCTTAGTTATCAACTGCTGTATGCAGATCAAACTACGTTTAGTTTTAACGGTTTGTCTGCCCATATAGCTTTAAAAAATCAAAACATGTCAGTGTTACAAATTGGCCAAAGCCAAGATGTGTTGGTTTATGCCGCAGAGCAATACAATGCAACAGGACTAATGCTTGAACAAGGAGCTACTTATCGCTTTAGCCCTTACCCAGAACAACTTTGGTATGACGATGGCGTAAAATGTGGGCCACAAGGTTGGCACCGAGATAACCTACAGTTGGGTGTAAAAGAGATCCCCATGGCATTGCTCGAACCCTTTCGTCGTTTACCACATGCAAACTGGTTTGCCTTAATTGGTGCTATTGCCCATAGCGATAATGATGCTTTTGAGATTGCCGATGGGGGTGAATTTAAAATGACTCACTCAGGAGAATTTACGCCTTTTGCAAATGATTTGGTGCGTTTTTATGGCGCTAATGCTGGGCGTATAAAAATAAACGTGACCCGCCTTGGTTAATTGCATTATTAATAGGCCGTGCTAACGGCCTATTGGTAACATTAAACTATCACTATTTTGCACTTAAAGCGGCTTCAGCTTCAGCCAACATAGCAAACTCTTCATCGGCACTGTGTGCGACTAAGTGCTTACTACTGTATGCAAAGTAATAAATCGCTCCGATCACAAATAGCACCACAGTAAACAAGAATGCACGAGGATCAAACGCGTATACCCCAGTTAAAGCCACCAAAGATAAGACCAGCGCAATTGCTGAGGTTATCATGCCACCTGGCGTTTTATAAGGTCGTGCGAGTTCAGGCTGTTTAATACGCAGTAAAATATGGCTCAATGCCATCAATGCATACGAAACCGTAGCGCCTACCACGGCCATCGCCAGCATTAAATCACCTTCACCACTTAATGATGCTAAGAAGCCAAAAATACCCGGCACAATTAAGGCACGTGCCGGCACTTTTCGTGAAGTTGTAACCGACAAACTTTTTGGAAAGTAGCCCGCTCTAGAGAGCGCAAACACTAACCGACTATACCCATAGATAATCGAGAAAAACGACGCCACTAAACCCGCTAAACCTAATATATTAACGAGTGTTGCTAAGCTTGCATTCCCTGTTACGTTTAGCGCATCAACTAACGGCACGGCACTAGACCCCATTGCGCTGGCACCACCGGCACCAGGGATCAATACTACGACTAACAAAGCAGTAAACAATAAAAACAACATTGCACCTATAATTCCTTTTGGCACGTCTTTAGCTGGATCTTTGGCTTCTTCTGCCGCTAATGGTACGCCTTCAACGGCTAAAAATAACCACATTGCAAACGGCAATGCAGCCCACACGCCATACCAACCAAAGGGCAAAAACTCGGAGGCTCCAGCAGCATCGGTGATGGCAATATCAAACAATCGCGACACATCAAAATGTGTAAATAATGCGATCGCAGTGGCTATAATGGCAAAAACCGCTAAGCCACTTATCACCATCATCACTTTTAATGCTTCACCCACTCCCGCTAAATGAATACTGATAAACACAATATAGAACAGCGCATACACCCAAGGACCATTAAAACCCAGTAGCGCTTCGACCGCCGAGCCAATAAAAATAACAATCGCAGCGGGTGCTAATGCATACTCGATTAACACGGCCAAGCCGGTCAAATAACCACCAGCAGGGCCCATTGCCTGACGCGCAAAACTATAGCCACCACCCGATGCCGGAATGGCCGCCGACATTTCTGCTAATGACAAAACCAAAGTTAAATACATCACCGCCATTAATACTGTGGCGACAGCAAAGCCGCCCCAACCAGCTTCTGCAATACCAAAGTTCCAACCCGCAAAATCCCCAGAAATAACATACGACACTCCTAATCCCGCCAATAAAATCCATCCCGCGGAGCCTCGTTTTAACTGTCTTTTTGCAAGGTACTCTTTATTATCTGACATTATCTTCTCCTGCTATTTATTGTTGTAATTACATTATGTTTTCGTTGTTGATTATTCTGATAGTAAAAAGTTTGTTGTTTGCGTTTGATGCTCTATCACATCGTCTTGACTGCGATCTTTTAACCCCACCCCTGACAGGTTTAAACGTTTCGCTTCTTGTAAAAGATATAAAGTTCGTTGTGCTGCATCCTGATATGACAGCCCAGCAGGACGAATATTAGAGATACAATTACGACAAGCATCATTCAGCCCTGTTTTTGGCTGCCAAGTTAAATACAGCCCTAAACTATCTGGAGAACTTAGCCCTGGCCGTTCACCAATTAATACCAGCACCACCTTGGCATTAAGGAGCTCACCTATGTCGTCGCCTATCGCCACTCTACCTTGCTCAACTAAGCTGATCGGTGCCAAACGCCATGGCTCTGGTTGTTCACGCAGTATCGTCAGTAACTGAACAAGAAAAGGATGGGCATTTTTTTGTACTGCTAAAGACGATAAACCATCAACAATAACGATTGCGATATCATGGTGTAACTCAGTGGCTATAGCCGCTTTCCTCATATAGTTGCTTAGCTGATCGCGCGATGCTTGATCTAGTTTTCGACCTAAATCAGGGCGTTGTAAATAATGATTGCGATCCACGGCTTGACTATGTAAATGCAGTGGTGATGCGCAAAAATCCTCTAGCTGTTCACTTAACGCAGCTAAATCCAATGGAAAATTAACCGCATCTCGTGCTTGCGCATGGGAGAGTTGAAACGCCAACATTTCAGCCGTCGGAAGACTGATCCCAGCGCGCCCTAAACCAATGCGTGCATCGGTAAAGCTGCGTAGTTGCCGCCATGGGTTATGCACCACTTTGCCATTATCTTGATGTTGTTGCTGTATTTGCTGTGCCGTTTTGGGAGATGAGTTTTTCATGGCTGTCCACCACCTAAAGCTTTCAAAGAACGCGCAAATTGTGACGGTAACGTGTCAGACAAAATATGCTGCTGGGTATCTGTCATAATGTTCATTTTTGCCAGCCAAAGTTCGAATTCAGGTGCTGGACGCAAACCTAATACCCGCCTTGCATACAGAGCATCATGAAATGAGGTGGTTTGATAGTTAAGCATAATATCGTCAGATCCGGGGATCCCCATTACAAACGAACACCCCGCTACACCGAGTAAGGTCAGTAAGTTGTCCATATCATTTTGATCTGCCTCAGCATGGTTGGTGTAGCACACATCACAGCCCATAGGCACACCCAGTAATTTGGCACAAAAATGGTCTTCAAGCCCTGCTCGAGTAATTTCTTTGCCATCAAATAGATATTCCGGGCCAATAAAACCCACTACGGTATTGACCAGTAACGGTTTGAATTTTCGCGCTACGGCATAAGCACGGGTTTCACACGTTTGTTGATCAAGCCCATGGTGGGCATTTGCTGATAGCGAGCTGCCCTGCCCCGTTTCAAAATACATCACATTATTGCCTACTGTTCCGCGTTTTAAACTTTGTGCTGCATCTTGCGCCTCAGCAAGTGTATTTAAATTAAAACCAAAACTTGAGTTAGTCGCCTCAGTCCCCCCTATAGACTGAAACACTAAGTCAACCGGCGCACCGGCCTCAATACATTCAATGGTGTTAGTTACATGCGTGAGAACACAGCTTTGAGTCGGGATCTGGTATTTTTCAATCACATCATCCATTAACCGCATTAATTTAATCGCTTGTGCAACATTATCAGTGGCGGGGTTAATACCAATTACGGCATCGCCACTGCCATACAGCAGCCCATCTAAAATACTCGCGGCAATGCCATTTACATTATCTGTTGGATGATTAGGCTGTAAGCGTGTTGATAAGTGGCCAGGTAAGCCAATGGTATTTCTAAATGCAGTCGTAACATGGCACTTTTTGGCAACTAAGATCAGATCTTGATTACGCATTATTTTACTAACAGCAGCAGCCATTTCGGGGGTAATACCCGCTCTGATTGTCGCTAAAACATGGCTTGTTGCGTGATCACTCAGCAGCCAATTACGAAAATCACCTACCGTTAAATGTGCGATTGCTGCAAATGCGTTAGTGTCATGTTCATCTATTATTAGCCGAGTAATTTCATCGTCTTCATAAGGGATCAAGGCATCGTTCAAGAATGTTTTTAAAGGGACTTCTGCCAGCGTCATTTGTGCCACGGCTCGCTCTTCGGCAGAACTGGCAATAACACCTGCCAAGCTATCACCAGAGCGCTGCGGGGTCGCTTTAGCCATTAACTGTGCGAGATTGTTAAACTGGTAGGTTTTACTTCCTAACGTGTATCGATACGATTTACTCATAAACTTACCTTGCTGACAAAATGTGTGTTAAAAAGGATAGGCACAGCTATTGCCTTTACTACAATAAAAAACAATAAAGCAATAAACAGTACAACGATTCTTTTAAGGTAGCTTATAGCGTACCAAGCAACTATCAAGTTTTGGCAAATGTTACTTAAACAATAAAAATCATATAGTTAAAATTAAAAATCGGACAACTACTGTTTACTTGTAATAATTAGCCTGAGGTGTAATACGCAACTATGCAACATAATTTACCGACAAATGCACCAAGTAAGTGCACTTTAGCTACAACCGATGTGGACCAGCAGGCGGGAAACCTAACAAACTGGCAACAAAAATATGATCAAGTCAGTGATGGCCGCTTTTATGGCTGTATTGATGAAGTGGCTTATGATGGTTTGCAAGTGTTTAAAGAGTATACCCAGTGCGCATTACGACAACAGTGTAAAGTATGGCCAAATGCGTTATGGCTTGGCATTCCGGTAAACGCACTAAACAGTAAAATTAACGGTCTCACCATCGCTGATAATCAATTAATGTGCCGCCCAAGTGATTGCAACTTTGAGCTGATCACCCCTGCGCAATTTAATATTTATGGCATGGTGATCAATCAAGATACCCTTCATCAAATTGCTCAGCAACAAGGGTTGTCGCTTCAGGGCATTTGTGAGCATGGATCACCGCGTATTACAACATCACCACAAACACTGCAACGTGCTCGTGAATGCATTGAACAAATCATTTATGCTAATGGCGGTGGAGCAAGTGCGGCTTTACAACACGATATTTTATTAAATTTAGTGCTGCACTTACTGCAATCACAACTCCCCCAGCAAAAAGTAACCCCAAGTTATAAACACCGTAAAAACGTTGTTGATAAAGCGAAAGAATTTATTCACGATCACCCAGACAACATAGTGACTATCACCCAATTATGTGAGTTTACCTACGTTTGTCGACGGACTTTACAATACAGCTTTGAAAGTATTTTAGGCATCAATCCGCTGCGTTTTTTACGCATGACCAGGCTTAACCAAATACGCCGTGAACTCAGTGATCCGCAACAAAATAAACCCATTTCAATGATTGCCGCCAATTGGGGCTTTTGGCATCCGGGCCAGTTTGCTAAAGACTATAAACAACTATTTGGTGAAAACCCTTCAGACACAGTAAAACGTGCGCAGCTTTAGTGGTATCAATTATAGCCAGTTAATTAATAGGTATAGCTGGCAATTATTTGCTTGATATTCGATTGCATATCAATGATCGCTGCATTAATTGAGCGCACATTGTCCATCGTGACCGTTTTTTTACTGAGCATAAAATGGATTGGATTATCATGAATAACATAAGGATGCAGTGTAATACCGGGGATTTTTTCTTGGCTTATGAGGTATAACCCAGATATTTCATCATCGATCATAAAATCGACGCGTTTAGCTTTTAACATATATAGCCGGTGCTTGAGCAAAGGTACTCGTACAAGTAAATCTTTATTGTTTGTGACTTTGCTTAGCTGCTCAAATTCTTTACCATAATAACCACCATTATTTACGGCTATGGTTTTTTGTTGCGCCAACAGGCTGGCTAAATCGTGTGTTAGGTACTTAGCATCTTCATACCAGAACAGCCGCATTTTCTCACGTCTATATGGGGTTGAAAAGTGACTATATTGGGCACGTTGTTGATTGAAACTCGCAGCAGTTAATATATCCACGCGGCCTTTTTCAAGCTCGACCAAACCGCGCTTTGATGACGGTAAAGACACAAACTGACTACAGAATCCAGCATGCGTTAACACCAAACGGCTGATCTCTACATCTATTCCTGTAAGAGCCTGCTCACCATCAAAGACAAACGGTGGCCAAGGTAACACCACCCCTACTTGCAGAGTTTTTTCGCAGCCGCTACTAATTGGACTCAACAATATCAAAAATAAGTAAATGTATTTAATAACTACAGCCTAGTAAAATTATAGACGCTTTGTACAGTATGGTGCATCTGACTCGAAATACAAAAAAAGCAGCCCGAAAGCTGCTTTATGTGAGTAAATTACACTTTAATTTATTACCTAAAAGTAGGCTTGATTAATAGGCTAATTAAAGTAATTTCCATACGTCTGCTACGCCGGGCTCATTTCCTTGAGTCCACCACTTCGCTTGGTATTTGTTACCACCATAAGAAACTTGGTCACCGCTATTGTAAGTTGCTGATGACTGCCAAATCAGAGCACCTGTATCATCTGTTGGTTGCGTAATTGCTTCCCAAACGCCACCTAAGTCGGGACGATTACCTTGAGTCCACCATTTAGCTTTGTATGTTACGCCGTTATAAACAACAGTATCGCCACCAACATATACCTTACTGGCATCCCACGTATCACCTGTAGGAGGCGTTGTATCGGTGTTAGTTACCGTTACAGTAAAGCTTTGAGTGGTAGCAACTTGGCCGTCACTTACTGCCACAGATACTGTTAAGTTTGTATCTGCAGCTACTACTGCGCCGGCCGTAAGATTAACACTGGCACCACTGCCAACTAATGTAAGACCTGCAGGGACATACCATGTATAAGTCAGTGCGTCGTTTTGCGGATCAGAGGCAACAACCGTTACTGCTGCAGAAGCGCCTTCTTCAATAGTGATATCAGCAATCGCATCAACTGTCGGTGCAGTGTTGTCACCAGTTGTTGGCGCGATGACATTAACCAAAACACTTTGGCTTACCGTTGCTTTGCCATCAGTTACACTGACGGTTGCGGTAAACTGGCTGTTTTGGGTTACGTTAGGTGCAGTAATTGCCAATGTGCTTGTTGCACTGCCAGATACTGTTAACTCAGGTGATGCAGTCCAACTAAACGTCAGTGGATCATTATCGGCATCTGTTGCTGAAGCACTGACAGAAACACTTTCGCCAGCGTTCACGGTTACAGTGCTTGATACTGATAACACTGGTTTTTTATTACTTGGTGGTGTAACAACTCCGCCTAAGCCATCGTGCATAGCATTGAGAATATCGCCATTATCTGCATCAATTTCCCATGCAAATAACCCACCTAAGTTATATTGATTAACATAAGCACCTTTAGCTATCACTGACTCACGGCTATCATAAGTGATTAGTTTACCTGTGGCGCGATTCCACACATACGCCGCTTGCGCTTGGTCATCGTAGCCTACTTCAAAGCCATTAACACCAGTACCTGCAGCACCAATCATATGAGTTTTGATGCCTTTATAATCAATAACGCCATCTTCCCACACGCCTTGTGCTGTTGAGCCTTTTAATGGACCGGAGCCTGTTGCTGTCATAGGGTTACCATCAATAGTGGTGCCTGTTGGATAAACACCTTCCCAACCACGGCCATACATAGCAGTACCAACAACAATTTTTTTCGAGTTTACATTTTGTGCTAATAATAACTGTACTGCGTTATCTGTTGTATAAGCAGGGCCTTTACGTGGCTCACCGTTTTCATCTACGCCCGTACCATTACATTGCCCTACGCTCATATGCTCACCACAATAAAGCGCAGTTTGATGGCCAGTTACGCCACTCCATGCCCCATAAAAGTCATAAGTCATAGCGAAGATATAATCCATGTATTGGCTAGCGGCTTGGTAGTCAACGTCTTCAATTTTATCGTAACCAGCGCCAATTGCTGACGTAAGCTCATAAGTACGGCCTGTTTCAGCTTCAAGCTTATCAAGCATAGCGCGCAGCTCTTGCATTAACGCAACATATGCAGGACCATCATTTATCGGATCGCCAATATCTGGGTTAGCGCCGTCACCACCAGGAAATTCCCAGTCAATATCAACACCATCGTAAAACTTCCAGGTTCTTAAAAACTCTTCCATTGATGCTACAAATGTGTCGCGGTTAGCTTTATTAGTAAAACCACCAAATGGGTCAGATAGCGTCCAGCCACCTACTGATGGTAAGATTTTAAGATCCGGGTAACGCTGCTTAAGTGCCATTAACTGTGAATACGTACCACGGATTGGATCCGCTGCATCCACACCTGGTAATGCTTTTTGTACAGCAGCCCATGGATCGTGGATAACCACTTCATAATCAGCAGAGCCAGCACAGGCTGTTTCAAGTGCTTGTTTAGGACTGCCAGTTAGTGATGCATTTTCACCACAAATTGGAATGAAGCCATATAAAATGTGACTTAAGTTTTGTGCTGGAATATTTGTTACATCATAATCACGACCGTAAATACCCCACTCAACAAAATACGCACCGGTCACTAACCCTGCTTTGGTACCAATATCACGATTATTAGGATCAACATCCATCGGCAATGGCGCTAAGTGCCCGCCGTCGGTATCTGCAATTACGATTGGCTTACCGGCACTGCGTGCGCAAGTAGTACCGACTTCGCATAGTTCTACATACAATGTATGGCGACCAGCTTTGTCATAAGGGAAAGAAATAGTTCCGCTCTTAGAACCTGCAGAAAGTGTGCCTTCATTTACCAACATATCATCAAAGTAAACTTTGTAGCTGTCACCACCGTCACCGCTCCATGCACTCCATTGAATATTGATGCTCACCTGCTCCACACGGGTAACAAGTTGCTTATAAGAACCGTTACCTTCTAAGTTCACTTCAACAAACGAATATTGTTGCGGTTCCCAATTAATACTTGGTGTAGACGGTGCTGCAAAGGCTGTACTTGCAAATAGAGCAACGCCAATGGCTGCTGTTAACTGTTTAATATTCATATTTCTCTCTTATCCATTATTAATTTAATTATTTAATAAGTTTGAACTACAAAACTTAGGCTTCTTATTAAAGTTTGGTCCATACATTGGCTTGTCCAGGTGTATCACCTTGAGTCCACCACTTAGCGCTATAGCGCTGTCCTTGATAGGTTACTTCAGCGCCACTTTGATAGGCTTTACTTGCATTCCAATCGTTATTCACATCCGATTGTGAATCGCTTTGCCATGCATTAGAGCTATCAGGTTGCTGACCCTGACTCCACCATTTCGCGGTATAAACAACTCCTTGAAAACTGGCTTTGTCACCGGCTTGATAAACTGCACTACTACTCCAAGCTACAACATCAGGATCAGTGATAACGCTGTCATTTACGGTGACTTTAAAACTAGTTTGAGTACTTAATTGACCATCCGAAACCGACACTGACACGGTATAATCTGTGCTTGTTGATACCTCTGGCGCACTAATCACCACGTTTGCGTCACCACCGGTAAAGCTCAGTGGTGCTGGCACTAACCAGCTGTAGCTCAATTGCGTTTGTTCATCATCAAAAGCATGAAGGTGTAAGGCTGTGCTGGTGTTTTCATCGACAACTAAATCATCTGGCGTATGTACAATTGGCGCAGTATTAGTGGGAGCGCTTTGCACGCTTAAGCTATAAGTGTAATTTTCATTACTGCTATACACTTGATTAGTCAGTACATCAGTACTGTTATAAACCACGTCACCGGCTTGATTTTGCACGCCAATTTGTACTAAATGGGCATAATCTAAGTTCAGTTGTTGTGCCAGTGCTTGCTGCCAACTCGCTTGATTCGCAGCGGTCACTTTTAATTGCTGATTGATAACCTCTTGGCCATTTTCATCAAATAAACGTGCCCAAACAGTGTCACCAGCAATGGCACTTTGTCCTTGACGAACAAAGTAACCAACACTTGACCAAACACTCGGATCCGTCGGCCCTGCGTCTGTCACAATATTGATATCGCTACAGTTATAGAAACCTTCCCCCACCACATCAATACGTTGCCAACGGCTATATAAAATAGCATCGCCGCTGCGCCCTTGTGGAATAGCAACATTCATTTCGTAATAACGCTTTCCATCGGTATCTTTGATAACGTCAATATTTTCATGTTGTTGAACTAGCTCTAAGTCAGCCCACGTCAATACATCTGTTGCTGCATTAAAGCTTGGTTTAGTTAAATAAAACTGCCAAAAACTGGGATTATGCGGCGTTGCTGCTAAGTAACGAATTTGAATTTCACCATTGGCATTAGGCACCACATCACTGCGTTGCCAATGCGGCGAAGGTAAATCCATACCACGCTTTGCGTTGTCACCACCGGCACATAACGACCCATTTGGTACCTTAGCCTCTACCGCAGCTTGATTTAAGTAGTCCGGTGTATTAACTGAAAACTCAATATCTTGTACAAATTGCACAGTACCCGACTCTAAAAATGCGGCACGACAAGCAAGGTTTGGAATATTAGTGCCATCTTCTGGCCACCAATACCCACCATCGGCTTGGCAAAAAGCTTGCCGCGCTTTTGGGCTATCCATATAACCATGGGCGTTCACTTGCGCTGGCATAATTGTTAGTAATACGCTGCTTGCCACTGCCGAGAGTGATAAAGTTTTAAATTTAATAGCTTTCATTGTTTTGTCCTTGAAAAGCTGAAATTTTGGGACAAGCAAACTTGCCCCTATTATTTACTTACAGACTACAACTTTTAGTCCAGTCAGCTGTTGCTCCTGGTTCAGAACTTGTCCACCACTTCGCTTTATAAACGGCACTGTTATGAACCATTAAGTCACCGCCTGCGGCATGGCTTGGATTGCCTGCCCAGTCTTTTTGAGGGAAGTTTGGATATACAGGGATTGAGCTCACAGCCACACCTTCACACATACCAGATGTATCGCCACCACCATTACCAGGATCCGTGGTGTCGCCGCCACCGGTAGTCCCATCAGGCAATTGTGGGAATTCAAATTTGAACGCGTAAACTTTGCCATCTTTTTCTATAGTAAAGTTACTAGGACCGGTAATTGGCATGTAATACATAACTTGCGCATTGACTGTTTTGCCACCACTGAAGTCTTTCGGTTGACCGCCCCATTCATTGTTCAGAGTGATTGAAAAACGGTGGAATTCATTTTCATACCCACCAATGTTGTTACCTGCGGCATTTGAGCCATTTACTTCAACTGCCATGCCCAATTTTTCTTGTGCGTTCCAGTTAGATTTAAAAATAGCCGATGTTGATACAGGTACATCAAACGAAATTTTCGCACCGCTTAGATCAATATTGGAGTTATTAGTGAACGCAAATGTTGGGCTAATTGGGTAGTTATCATCACCAATTGGGAAGTCTTTTGCTGCAAACGTTACATCTACCGCTTCAGTTGGTACAACAAAGTTTGGATTACCTAGATGAGTGTCGTACGCCACACCACTTTGGTTAAACTTGTCATAAGCCAAAGTTGTTAAGGTAGAACCCATGAAGTACTCACCTTTTGCTGAGTCAAAATCATAATCACCAGCAAGTTCCCAGAACATGATACCGCCAAGGCCATTGTTAATTACGTAATCAACTTTAGCTGCCATAGACTGCTCATCTTCAATAGATAGGAATACTTTTTTCTCTGAGTTCCATAACCAAGGTGCAACAGCAACGCTGTCATAGTGACGTGTATAAGTACCCGTTAATTGATCATCAACATCAGTCTCTGGTGTTAAGCCATACACACCTAAGTACGAACCAACAATGCCGTTCTCAAGATTTTTAACATGCCACAACGGGTTAGAACCTGCTGGCATTTCTTGTCCTGCATCGTTCTTATCATGCCAAAGATTATCAATGCCTAATGCGCCATTACCACACTTGTTCTTTTCACCAACGCCGGTACCTGTTGCGCAATCAGCTTGATTAGGTAGTGCAGATTGCCCCCACAGCCCATTAGTACCCCCGCTGACATCTTTAAAACCTCGGGTGTAGTAAGGAATACCAATATTGATACGTCCTGCCGATACTGCACCACGAAAATAACGTACCGCCCAATCAGTATTTAAATAACCAATCCCTTCAAACTCAGCTGTTGAGTAAACCCCCCATTGCGCTAGTTCAGAATCAATACCGGTATCAAACAAGGCCGCATTGTGGCCAACATGCGAGTTCCATGCACCGTGAAGGTCATAAGACATGATGTTAACGTAATCGAGGTATTTAACCGCTTGGAATGTTTCCATACCACGTAGTAAATAACCTGAAGAAGGCGATGCAATTGTTAGTAAATAATGTTTACCCGCTTTTTCACCAGCACGGTCTAGCTCTTCGCGCAGCTTTTTCATTAGTACTTGGTAAGATGCATTTAAACCTGCACGACGTGCATTTGAAATTGGGAAATCATCAGGATGACCTGAATCTTTCATTGATGATGGGTATTCATAATCAATATCAACACCATCAAAACCATATTTTTCAATGAACTCGACTGAGCTTTTTGCAAAGGCATCAATACCCGCTTGATTAACTGAACCATCTGCATTGGTCGTCATGGTATAAAAACCACCACTTTCAACGCGGCCCGTTTCATCAAAGAAACCACCCGTTTCAGCCCAACCACCTACAGATACTAATGTTTTAACGTGTGGGTGTTGTTTTTTGAATTTGTTTAAAAGATTAAAGTGACCTTTATACGAGAAGCTTGGGTCCATTTCGGCACCTACCACTCCTGGCCATTCCATATTTGTAGCTGGATTACCTGCAGCATTTGGATCGCCAATCGATACTTTATTATTGGCATCAACATGGGCAAACGCATAGTTGATATGAGTTATCTTATCCCATGGAATATCATTTACTAAATAGCTCGGTTGGCCATTTGCGCCATTGCGCCAACTGGTAAAGTAACCAATTACACGACGCGGATGATCAACACCCATTATCTCACGACCATCTGCATCATACACAGTACAATACGGCGTATTTACACCTGGTGTTTGATATAACCCCTGCGGATGACAATCAGTTCCAGTCACTGGTCCGGTATTTTCTTCAACAACAGTAAGCAGCTTTGTTACTTGGGCTGTTGCGCCTTCGTTATCAGTTACCGTTAACGTAAAGGTTGCCTGACCAAGCGCTGTTGCTTGCCAAGCATAACTGCTTGATGCCGTACTTGCTTGGTGAACATCAGCACCATTAACCGCAAAGTTAAGTGCCGTTACTTGACCATCACTGTCAGTACCAGCAAGCGCAAACACCACTTGTGAGCCAACCGTTAATTCTGTTGGTAAACTGCTGAAACTAATTGTTGCCACCGGTGCTTGATTAACCGGCTCCACGATCTCAGTAACACTGATCGTATTGATCACTTGCGTAGATTGCGCGCCATCGTCATCGGTTGCCACAGCACTCACTTGATGTGTGCCGACAACTGCAGGCCAATTAGTACTAAACGGTGCGCTACTATCAGTTGCGATTAATGCACCATCAACAAAAAACTCAACTTTTGTCACAGAGCCATCGTCATCGGTTGCTTGCGCAGTCATGACAACGCTGTCTTTATCAGCAAATTGAGAATTGTTTGCGGGGGTTAATACTGTAATATTTGGCGCCTGATTTTCTGTGACAGCGCTGTCACACAAACCCAAAAGTTTCCAATCTTGCCAGTCACCAGCATTTTCAACTGGATTTGACTGTGTCCACCATTTTGCCTCATACGCATTATCTTGTGCGTGTACTTGGCTGCCACCGCTGTGAGTTTGACCCGTTTGCCATTGTGTTAATACACTACAGTCAACTGCTGCATGCGTACTTAAGCCTACAAAACTAAGCGATACCGCACTTAGCTTAAAAGCATTTTTTATTGTCATTTGTGAGCTCATAGCTCCTCCGCCCAGGGTTAAATATAACATTAAATTTACAACTCAGTTTAAAAACTACCACAGTTAACTCATACGTCAACTTAATTTGGATATATGATGTATATAAAACAGCCACTTTATTAATAAAAAAAGACCATAAAATATATTTTTTATCATTATTTAGAACTAAATTAGAGCCATCCCGTTTAAAGAAAGGGTAATTTCGCATACAGAATATGAATACAAGGTTAATTTATGGTTAAGTTTTATTTGCGAGTATCTTCGCGGGCTCTAGCAAGTTTTACGAAAACGTAAATGAGAGTGGGAATAGATATAAACAATAAGGTGGTAGACTATATAACCAAAAAACCTCGCTTAGAAAAAAATTATCTAAGCGAGGTTTTTAAAAAAATGTCGGAGCTTGCTATTTTTTGTAAAAAATAGCATTTAAATAAAAGCCCTATTTGATCACAACGTCATTAAGCGGCGATTAAATAGGACTCTTGTCCTGCGTGTTTTTTGTTGCGTTTGTAAGCGCCTTTGCCTTTTTTAGCAGCTACAATTTGTGGTTTAAAAATTTTCGATGTCACTAATGCCGCTAATGCATTATCGCGAATAACACCCCGACCTGTATCTACTGATGTTGTAGATTTAATCACTTTAGAACGACGTTTACTCATTTATTTTTCCTCTTTAAAAGTTTTGCGATTGTATGCTTGATATAAAAAAATACAAGTATTTTAAATCAAAAAGCCCGCTTATTTGCGGGCTTAATAAACAACTATAAATTTAGAAACTAAAGCTTACTTTTGCGTAATAACTTCTGCCATCAAAGCCATAAGGCAATGCACGTACAGGGTATTTAAATGCGCCATTGGTGATAAAGTTTAGTACTTCGTCATCGCCTAGTTCATCTGGCGTTTCATCAAATACGTTATCGGCACCAACCGAAAGCACAAACATATCGTTAATTTGGTAACTCACGTTTAAATCAACTAACACTGCAGATTCAACCGTACTTGTTGGTTTAAACGAACCTGTTGGCGAAAGCTCACCCGGTAATGGTATATGATCGTTACCAAAATATTTTACATCGGTTTCGCCAAAGTAATTAAAACGAATTGTTGAAGTGTATGCATCACGTTCGTAGTCAAAGGTAAGTGTTGCTCGTTCACTAGGCTGTCCGTCGGTAAAAAAGCTGCGTTGTAAATCATCAAATGCAACCGATTCTGGAATGCCGTCCGCTGCGTTTACACCATCAATTTTAGTATCGTTTAAGTTACCCGCAAAAGTAACACCAAAGTTACCGCCTTCTACATCTGTACGATATGATGCAATTATATCAACGCCTTGAGTGGTTGAATCAACTGAGTTTGAAAAGTAGTTAGCTTGTACAGCGCCGGTTGCTTGTAAAGCAGCAACAGCCTCAGAGCTAAACGATACATCGTCAGCCGTTAATAAACTGCCAAGTGTAATACGGTCTTCAATTTCTACGCGGTAAAAATCAACCGTTAACGAAAGTTCGCTTGTTACATCGTAAACAAAACCAGCACTGTAGTTTGTCGATGTCTCAAGCTTTAAGCTATCTACACCTAGTGCACTTGGGAAAGCAGTGCCCGTATTTGCAGTAAATGATTGCGTTAACGTGCCGTCGGATCCTAAGTTAGTAGTAAATGCTGTATAGCCACTTTGCTGCAGCGAAGGGGCCCTAAAGCCAGTAGATACCGCACCACGTACTGCAAAGTCATCGTTAAATTCATAACGCGTTGCTAACTTACCAATTAAGTCATCTCCAGCATCAGAGAAATCTTCATAGCGAAGTGCACCACTGACGTTCCATGCATCAGTAAGCATAGTTTCAACATCTACGTAAAATGCGTAGCTGTTACGATCACTCTGATTTGCAGCTTCTGGACGCAAACCGTTATAAGCTTGAAAGCCACATTGTGCAAATTGCTCAGGGTCGTTCACTGATGGATACGATGTATCCATGTTTGCTAAACCACATGCGTACGATGCTTCATCACCAGGCACTATCTGGTAATTTTCTTTACGATACTCTGCACCAATTGTTACATAGAGCGGTTCGCCGCGACCAATGTCCACAATGCCATTTACGTCAAGGTTAACTGTTGTTTGATCGAACCTAAAACCACCTGAGTAACCACCACTTGGGCCTGCATTTGCTGCTATCTCAGCATCACTTGCCGTTGGATTATTAAATAAATACTCCGCCGCGTAAGAAGCGTTTAATGTATTGCGTGATGTAAAGTCATATTGGTTTTCACCATAAACTGCCGATACATCGTAATTCCAATCTGGATTAATATCACCTTTAAAACCTAGCGCAATAGAAATATCCTGTGCTTCGTTATAAATGCGCGGTAAAAAACCATCACTGTATACTTGAGTAACATTTTTAGATGCTTCGTTAAAGTTACGGTAAAAGCCGTTACCCAGTGCAGTGCGCTCAGAGTAACCACCAAACGAGTAAAGCTCACCGTCGCCCATTGGCAATGCCATATTATAAAATAACGAGGTAAATTCACTTTCCGAATTACCTTGGCCCCAACGAACGTTGTCAGATAACGTACCTGGCTCTACATCAAGCGAACCACCGGTATCGCGCTCTGCACGGTTAGTACCATCGGCATCACGATACTCAAGAGATAAATTAATAAAACCGCCTTCAGTGCCCAAATCAAAACCGCGATTTAAACCCGCTGAAATAGTCTCGCCATCACCTTCAGCTGTTTCACTATATTGTACATAACCAGTTGTTATACCTGTTGAGTTATTCAGTGATAAGTTAATGACCCCAGCAATAGCATCAGAGCCATACTGCGCTGCTGCACCATCACGTAATACTTCAACCCCTTTAAGTGCAGTCAGTGGAATAGCATTCATATCGGTACCCGCAGCACCTGCACCAACTGTTCCATTAAGGCCAAAAATAGATTGATTATGACGGCGCTTACCGTTTACTAAAACCAGCGTTTGGTCTGGCTGTAAGCCGCGCAATGTTGCTGGGCGGAATAAATCAGAGCCGTCTGATACTTGAGTACGCGAAAAATTAAACGATGGCGCTGTAGCTTGTAAGCTTTGGCCAAGCTCGGTAAAGCCACCTTTGTTTAAATCATCAGCGTCAATTAAATCAATGGGTGACGAAGATTCAGTTGCTGTGCGGTTAGAAACCCGTGAACCTAAAACGGAAATTTGTTCTATATTTTTTTCTGCTTGAACTGTTGCTTCTTCAGCAATAACTGAAGAGGTGCTAAATGCAAGTCCTACGGCGATAGCCAATGTATTTAAACGAAGTGTTGTCATGTGTGTTGTTCGACCCTGTTGACTCTTCACCTGTTTACTCAATTGCAGTAGTAAACAGGTAAATTAATAAAAGTTATAATTAGTGTGATCAAGCGTCATTTACAAAATTGCGCTTTGGCAAACATCCTAGCAACATACACATATAAAAAGAAACATATTTAACTGCGACAATGGTCGATATATGCAAAAGTTAGCTAAATTTTCTCCTATTTCATGTTTTTGATTGAATTTTAAACAAAAAAAAGCATGATTATTCAAATCATGCTGGTTGTTAAAACTATGTTTTCTAGCCTTCTTCTTCCCACAAAGCCAGTTTTTCATCTTCTAGCATCAATGCCATGGATGCAATGCCAGTAAGACTTTCATCTAATCCGGTATACAGTAGCGCAAAGCCTTCACTAAGTACCGCAGGTTCTGGATGCTCTTTGAGCGAATCTGGCCACATCGCAAAAGTGGCTAGTAAATTAAGCGTCGCTTCAAAGTTATCAATAAATAACTGTCCATCCGCCTGATTCTCAACGACCTGTTTATCGGCACTGAGTAAAAAGTTAAAGTCATGCTGCCATACTTCTTGATTCACCATATAAGCAGCTAAATAGCCTACACACCATTGTTGTAGTTGCTCACTCGGCGCTTTAGCATCTTTACCATGAGGATAAATACTTGCCAGTATATGCTGCTGCGCTACCTGAGCTTCGGTCACATTATCCAGCAGCGTGATCATTGCGTCATGCTCCGCTGAGCTTGTCATTAATTGGGTATAAATAGGGTCATTTTTATCAGCAATATAATTGGCAATTTCTGACTCGCCATAAAATTCCGAGCACGCCAATAACCCACTGATAAAACCAATCACGCTGTCAGAACTCACCACTTTTAGTTCAGGGTGCTGACTTAGATAATCCCTAAGAACCAATTCACTTTTTTCATTAAGCATTATTCACCCTCAAGTTATTATAAAATTCATACCTACACTAACCAACAATTGGCTAATTTAAAAGCAAATTATTACTTAACCTAACTCTGGTTAAATGGTTTTGCCTGAGTTAAGGTCGCTCACTCAACACTGGAAATATACATCGCACACATGTACCTATATTTACGGTGCTCTCAATTTCAATTTTTCCCTGATGATCATTAACCATAGTGTACACTAATGGCATGCCCATACCGGTCCCCCTGCCAACTGGTTTAGTAGTAAAAAATGGATCAAAAACTTTTGCAAGCACTTGCTCACTCATGCCACAACCATTGTCATTAACACTAATAATTATTTGCTGGTCGTCGCTATCAACTTGCACGTGAATATGTGCTTGTCTATCAATTAATGCTTCGCAACTATGTGAAGCATTAATAAGTATGTTAACCATTATTTGATTGATGGTTGCCAAATCACAATAACTCAGCGGCAATGTCGTTATTGATGTGGTTAACTGACAACCTTTTAATTGATTTTTAAGCAATTTAAGCGCATTTTTCACAGCATCTGTCATATCAGCCAATTGTTTCTTGTTAGTTGTTGGTCGCGCAAAATTAAGCAAATTGCCCACGATTTGATTAATGCGCCTTAAGCCTTCAGCACTATCAGCCACTAGTTGATGAATATCTTGCTGCAGTTCAGCAAATGATTGCTGCTCACTAAGTGATGCTAACTGTTGTTGAAAATTTGTTTCACTAATCCTCTTAGCTAAATATTGCTGGTTTAAATCAAGTAACTCACAAAAGCCATGCATGCTCTGTTGCAAACTTTCTACATTGCTCATTGCATAAGCTAAGGGATTATTAATTTCATGGGCAACCCCAGCACATAAGGTACCTAAAGTGGCCATTTTTTCTGCTTGAATAAATAACTGCTGTTGATACTCAAGATCAGCTACTTTTTTTATTAACTCTTCATTTAGTGCATATAAAACGCGACTTTTATCTTCAATCAGCTGCTCAGCCTTTATACGCGCGGTACGTTCACGAAAATAAGCTTGCTTGTAGTCTTCATCTATCGCATCCATCTTAATTAACCAGCAATTAAAAACGATTATCTTGTCATTAAAATTAGCACAATTGATGCCAATGACACGGTTTAATTAGAAAAACTATAGCAGACAGGCTATGGTTAATAATATTGTTTATCCATAGGTAAAATCGTGAGTCAATCAGCAGACCTACCAACCATGCAAGTATTATGCGTTGACGATGATGAGATTGTGCTACGTTCTTTATCGCGGCTGTTCAAAACGCAGCAACTTACGGTACTTACCAGTGATTCACCTATAGATGCACTAAAATTAATCAAACAGTATGAATTTGATGTAATTATTAGCGATATGCGGATGCCAAAAATGAATGGCGCTGAACTTTTTCAACAAGCGCAAAAATTAGCACCTGATACTCAGCGTATTTTACTTACTGGTTATGCAGATATCGAAATCACCTTAGCAGCTGTTAATCAAGGCAAGATCCATGGCTATATCCAAAAACCATGGCAAAATGACTTATTACTACGTTCCATCACCGACAGTATTGAAAAATATCAACTTAAAAAACAAAACCTGAAACTCCAACAACAAATTAATCGCCATAATGAAGTCCTCAAAGAACTTAATAGCTCTCTTGAACAGCGCGTTGAAAAAAGAACCAAACAAATAAAACAAGTACTTAAAAAACTCGAAATTGCCAACGCCCATGAAAAACACGAACATAGTTCAACAGTTGAGTTGCTCTATAACTTCATTAATGCCAATCCATATTTAGATGGCACCAAAGCGCAGAACATTGCCAATACCTGTACGCAAATAGCAAAACAGTTGCAGCTACCACCCAAAAATATAGAAATGGCGGCAATGGCTGGTTACTTAGCTCAGATAGGGCTGTTAGCAATGGATCCCGCACTTTATGAAAAACCCGTGCATGCGCTTAATGAACAGCAACGCAAAAGTTATTATACGCATCCAAGTACAGCACAATTGATGTTAATGCCTGCGACTCATCTGCATGAAGTATCTGACGCCATTTATCACCAGTACGAACGCTATAACGGAAATGGCCTACCTAAAGGATTAAAAGGTAATGATATTCCTCTTAGTGCAATGATACTCGCGCTTTCTCGTGACTATTGGGATGCATTTGAACAAAGTAATTTAAAAGATGAAGAAAAGCACCAACATGCACTCGAAACAGTAAAAATGTACAGCGGTAACTTTTACCATCCTAAATTAGTGCAAGCTTTGGAGGCTTGCCGAGTTAAATGCATTAAGCAGCAAGCAAAAGTAGGCTCGATGAAAATAATAACGGCCAAAGAGCTAGCCATCAATATGGTACTTAGCCATGCACTGCATAGTCACACGGGGATTATGTTGCTGCCAAAGGGGCATATATTTAGTGCTAAATCCATTGAAAAGTTACAGCAACTAGAAGCTAAAAAACCGACTCCATTTAGGATCATGATCAAATCATTGTAAATCAGTGATCCTATTTACCCTTTCATTCGTTACAATAAGCTATTAATATTAATAGCATATATTCCATAACCGTCTATTTTGCTTTAGGAGCATTGCGTGTCGCGATTTTCAGCCGTTACCGATAACCCTCATGATCAGCGTTTTAATCAAAAAACAGGGATTTTACTGACCAACTTAGGCAGCCCCGATGCCCCAACAGCAAGTGCATTGCGTATTTACTTACGTGAGTTTTTGTCAGATCCTCGTATCGTAGAAATACCGCGTATTGTGTGGATGATCATCCTGCATGGCATCATTTTGCGTATTCGCCCAAAACGCTCAGCTAAACTATATAAAAGTATCTGGACTGAAAATGGCTCGCCACTGACCCATATTACACGCCAGCAAAGCCTTAAATTAAATGCCTTATTAAAACAGCATGGCTATACCAATACCGAAGTGGTTATGGCGATGCGCTACGGTAATCCATCAATCGAAGCGGGCCTTGAAGAGCTCAGAGATAAAGGCTTAACCCGCATTATTGTGTTGCCACTTTACCCACAATATTCAAGCCCAACCACAGGCTCAACATTTGATGCCGTGGCGAATGTATTAAAAAAATGGCGCTGGGTGCCAGAGCTTCACTTTATAAATGGGTATCACAAAAACCCAACCTACCTAGAGTCACTCGCTAACAGCATTAGCGAAGATTTAGAAAAACACGGTATGCCACAAAAAATGGTGTTTTCGTACCACGGTATGCCTAAACAGTTTTTAGATAATGGCGATCCCTATCACTGCCTGTGCCAACAAACCACCCGTTTAGTGGTAGAAAAGCTAGGCCTAGACAAAGACAAAGTGATCACCACTTTCCAAAGCCGTTTTGGTAAAGCTGAGTGGTTAAAACCTTACACAGATGCAACCCTTGAGAGCTTACCAAGCGAAGGGATTAAAGACGTGGCTATTATCAGCCCTGCATTTAGCGCTGATTGCCTTGAGACACTTGAAGAATTAGAAGGTGAAAACCGAGAGATTTTTGAACAAGCTGGCGGTGAAAAATACCGTTATATAGCTGCGCTTAATGATAGAGACGATCATATTAACGCGTTATTTGAGGTGCTTAAACCAAACTTATAAATTAAACTTTAACACTGCCGCGCAGCGCTTTGGTATTACCATGTTTGGTTTTCTTATCCATGCGTCTGCGCTGTGAATTACGTGTTGGCTTAGTAGCACGACGAGCACGTTCAACCTTAGTGGCTGATAAAATAAGCTGTTTTAGTCGCTTTAACGCATCTTCCCTGTTTAGCTCTTGAGTTCGATGACTTTGTGCTTTGAGAACAATCACACCTTCTTTAGTGATTCGACTATCATTGAACGCCAACAACCGCTCTTTATAAAACTCTGGTAACTTTGAGCGATTAATATCAAAGCGAAGGTGGATCGCACTGGCCACTTTATTAACATTTTGACCACCCGCTCCTTGTGAACGAATAGCTGACAGCTCTACTTCCCATTCATCGATTGTTACGGTATTTGAAATAATTAACATGTGGTTCAGCTACATCAGGCAAAAATGTAGTATATCATCTGATGTTAACAGACTAAAACCCTCTTTAATTTATAGCGGTTATCTAATTAATAGTCTTTAATGCAACTAACAATTGAATAAAGGTGCTCGACATGAAAAAAATAATTTTATCTCTTAGTTTGTTAGCAATGAGTTTTTCAAGCCTTGCGGCAGATATCACAGAAAAAGATTTACAAGGTTATATGAAAGCATTACCCGCGGTTGTTGATTGGTCACAAAATCAAGATTCATTAAAAAGCATGGATTTGGGTAGTATGTTAGGTGGCTCTGAAGGGGGCTCGACGGCAATGGCATTAGGCGCCCTTGGTACAATCAAAGATAATGATTTATACAAAGAGTTTGCAGCCCTTACCAATAAATATGGTTTCACGCCTGAACAACTAATTACTGTGGGTTCTGAAGTCTCGATGGCTTACCTTGAAAACATCAAAGGTAATTTATCGCCAGAAAACAAAGATAAAGTAAATCAGTTAATGGGCGGTTTGCAAAGTATGGGCGGCTCGAAGCATAACAGCGCTAGTTCAATGATGGGCACACTTGGTAACTCAGCTAATGCTGCTAATACAGATGCGCCGGTTGTTAGCGAAAGTAATTTAAAACTAATTAAAGAATATATGCCGCAACTACAAAAACTATTTGCCAGAGTGCAATAGGTTTTTATAAAAAAGCGACCTTAGGGTCGCTTTTTTATAGTTGTAACTCCCCCAGCTGAAACTTATACTGGCTGCAATCATTAGCGACTTTAATTATTGATTTTATGCCATTAAGTACTTTTTCGCCCGCCACAACTGATAACGACCAAAAACAACTGTGTGTATTACTTGCACTGATAATAAGTGGCTCATCGCATGGCTATGAGAACTCTGTCCAGCAGCTCACTAAACGTCTTTATAGTCACATTAAAAATGGCTATTCGTTTTCTCAAGCTGAAGTCGCTAAATACACTAAACAACTCGAATCTAAAGATTTAATTTGGAAGCTCCCCTACGGACCAAACTTTCGTATATCAGTTAGCGCAGTTGCTTATGTAGCTATTAATGCTATAAAACATCAGCCAGTTTTATTGCATGCTTTTTTAACCGAAGCTACAAAAAGCTATTATTACCACGATCAAGCCGTGCACTTTCTGCACCTGCTATTTAATGATCTTGACCGCGCAAAAAGCGGAAAAAAACCGCTCCCTAGTGATTTATCACTTGAGCTTGATAGCGCTTTTGTTAATTTGCTCGCGCAATCACCATACAGCGAGCAACTGTGGCAATGCCTTCCTGAGCAATGGCAACAGCTTTGCTTGGATAACTTTATCCGCGGTCAATTTTTCAACCTCACCAGTGAGCGTGCATGGCCGACTCTGATTGCCAAAGCGCTCCCAACAACAGAGCTGAGAAAACGCATTTATCTGAATGAGAATTTAGCCATATTATTACAAGAAGATAATTTTGCTGAATTGTTAGATGATAAAAGAGACCGTGTTTTAGCCACTTTTTATGAAGCAAATACCAATGCCATCAAGGGTGAGTTTATTGATATTGCTTTGATACAGTATAAAAGCGCTTTAACAGCGTTTAGAAAAAACTTTGGCAAAGGCATCTATCCGACCGAGATCACCGGATTACTTTACACTGTATGCCTATTTATCAGTGCAACCGCTGCAGATATTAAACAACTAAATACCTGTCGAAAATGGTATCAAAAAAATCTTGGGGAATTAAGCCACCCAAGCCAAGCGATTGATTATTTGCTGGAAGAGGATTTAGCTAACTATCAAAACCATCGTTTAAGCAACAGCTTAAGTCATCTACTTGGTAACCCGAATGCATTAGCGCCATTATTTTGCTTATTACTGGCAATTATTAAAAACGCCACAGACGAACAGGTAAATCATCTAAGGGGTGATACTGAACTGTTAGAACAGCTCAATAGCGCAATTAGTGCGCATCAACACTGGTTAGCTGAGCAATGCCAGCACTTAGTTAATTGGCTTAGCGATGACACACCATTACCCAATACTGGTTTATTACAGCACTTTACCCGCGTCCCACAATGGCAGCGTTGGCTTAATGATATTAGCCAAATTGATACGCCCACTGCGCAGCAACGAATTGTATGGCAACTGGATTTAACCCATCTAGATTTACCGCTCATACAAGCCAAAGTACAGCAACTCAATGCCAAAGGCGAATGGACCAAAGGTCGTAAAGTAAACGCCCAAGAACTTGCTTATAACCAGTATCAAGATGCATTAACCAGCGCCGATCATAACTTAGTACAAGTGCTAAATAACCATGCCGGATTTGGTTATCACGAAATACACGCAACGGCCGCGGTATTACAAGCACTAATAGGGTTTAAAGGGCTTGAAGATCACAATGGACAGCCACTTACGCTGATCAAAGGCGAGTTTGTCATTGAAATCGCACAAGACAGCAATGATTGCTATCGCCTGGTAATGCAACCGAGTATCAGCGATCCGGACTGTGACTTTTTACTTATCCACAGTCACGCTAATTGTTACCAAGTATTCGCCATTGATGACAAACAGCTCAAATTACTGCAATTATTTGAGCAACAACCCAATAATTTAACCGAAGAAAAACTGCCACAACTAAATGCCGCATTACAAGTACTGGCTAACGAGCATCATATTAGCAGCCAGCGTACCGAGTTTGCTCATATCAACAACGTACGCCAAGGCTTGTGTGAATTTGCCGCAGTGATCGCTCTTACCCAATTAGGTATCAACATTAACTTTTATGCCATGCCAAATGGCGTAGATGGCCCTTGGGTTGAGCCCGGCATTGGTGCTTTGACACTCGCACATACTGATGATGATCAAACCGACAGCATTGTTATTAAACGTGATTTAAAAGCAGAGCAAAAAGCGTTTAGAAATTTACTGAAAAATATGGCCGGATTATTTGCTGATCGGCAATCACCGCAACATAATCAAATTCAACAGCAGTTTTATTTACCTGAAGATATTAGCCAAGCAATTGAGTTACTTGAAGCTGCGCAAAAAGCACAGTCTCTGGTATTAAGTTGGGACGAAACGAGCCAAGGCATGAGAGTTGCCAAAAGCCAGCACCTTTCTCTTAACTTAAATGATGATAACGATTGGTTAAGCGTCAGTGGTAAAATCTCACTCCCTAGCGGCCAAATATACGAATTACAAACCCTGCTTAAAGCCCCGCGCCGTGGCAGCATTTTAGAGTTTTCGGAAGGCAATTCATTATTATTGGATCAGCGTTTAACTAACTTATTAAATCGCTTAGAAGGGATGCAAAATATTGATAAGCACAACCCAAGTGATGAACTACGGATTGCCAACGCGCGTGCATTGCCTTTACACCAAAGCATTGCCGACTTAGGTGATGTCACATTTGGTGACAGCTGGAAAACGCGTTTAGCTAAATTTGAGCAAACTATCGACCCTACCTTACCTGCACATTTAGTCCATATTTTACGAGACTATCAAGTAGTCGGGGTTAAATGGCTAATGCAACTGGCCAACTGGGGACTCAATGCTTGTTTAGCCGATGACATGGGGCTGGGTAAAACCTTACAAACCTTAACCGTGTTACAAATGCGCAGTAGTTTAGGTGCCAGTGTAGTGGTTGCGCCAAAATCTGTGTGTCATAACTGGCAAGTTGAAACCGAGCGATTCGCGCCGGCTTTGCATGTAAAAATCATTGAAAACGCCACTGCATGCGCTGATATTCTGGCAACGGCTGGTAAACACGATTTAGTGATCGTCAGTTATGGTTTACTGCCACTAATTGGTGAACAACTGGCGCAATTTTCTTTTGCTAATATTGTCTTTGACGAAGCACAGGCAATTAAAAACCCCTTGAGTTTAAGAGCTAAAGCCGCATTTGCACTCAATGGTCAATTTAAAATTGCCCTATCAGGCACACCAATCGAAAACCATTTAGGTGAACTGTGGAGCTTGTTTAACTTTTTAATGCCAGGCTTTTTACATACCCTGCCAGTATTTAAAAAGCGCTTTGGTAACGCCGATAAAAACCAACAACAAGCCGATACCCTGAAAACCCTCATTGCTCCATTTATCCTGCGTCGAACCAAACAAACGGTATTGACCGAGTTACCAGAAAAAACCGAAATAAACTTAACCTTCGCATTAAGTGAAAAAGAGCAAGCACTGTACGAAGCAACCCGTTTAAATGCACTTGAACAAGCAAATCAGGAAGATAGCCAATACATTACTATCTTGGCGTCATTAACTAAATTACGCCGCGCTTGTATTGCCCCGCAGTTGTTATTAGAAAATAGTAAGTTGCCATCTAGTAAACTCGACACTGCAGAAGCGATTATTGAAGAATTACTAGAAAACAACCACCAAGCGCTGATCTTCAGCCAATTTGTCGATGTGTTAAAACTGGTTGAAAAGCGCTTACAAAAACGCGGCATCGATTATTGTTATCTTGACGGCAGCATGAGTACTAACAAACGCAAACAACAAGTTGATAAATTTCAAGCAGGTCATGCACCACTGTTTTTGATCAGCTTAAAAGCAGGCGGCACGGGGCTTAATTTAACGGCGGCTGATTATGTACTGCATCTCGATCCGTGGTGGAATCCTGCGGTTGAACAACAAGCATCAGATCGCGCGCATCGCCTAGGGCAAACACGCCCCGTTACTGTGTACCGACTGATAGCACAAAATACCATTGAAGAAAAAATCCTGCAATTGCACGAACATAAACAAGCACTCGCAGATAAAGTACTCGCCGGCAGTGGTGATGCTGGGCAAATGTCTAAAGATCAACTACTGGCGCTGTTAAGTAACAGCGAAATGTAGCTCAGACCTGTTTATCTTTCGAGATTATTACAGCAGCCCATGTGGTTTTTAGGCAGGTCTATGTAGCGCGGTTATTCTTGGTGTGCCAAAGTAACCGCAAAAGCACTGGCATCTTCTAATGTCGAAAGCATCGCTGGAGTAGGCAAACAGATATCCTGAACAAAATGCAGTACGTGGGGCTGTGGCTCACCAAAAAGAATATCCAGCGCTAAGCGGTCTTTACCATATAAACCACGGTGGATCATATTTGCCGAGAAAATTAATAAATCCCCTGCTTGCATTTCTATCACATGGCCGGTGGCTAAATCATCGCTGGTGTTGTTGTGATCAATCGCCAACCGAGTTGCCAGCTCATCAGGGGTATCCCAACGTCGATGGGTACCTGGTACTAACTCAATACCTGGCTCATCCTCAAGCGCAACCCGACAATGTATCACTTCAGGACCCGATAGCGCAGCTTGCTGCTCCGCCAAGCTTAAATGGTACTGCATATCACGATGCCAATAATTTTCTTGCTCAGGATTAACTGGGTTAAAAAACAACTGGGTATTCATAAAGGCCGCTGATTCAAGTATCGAATCAACTTGAGCCATTAACTTATGGCTGGCAATAAACTTAAATAATACTAAGCGCTGGGCCTCATCTAAATAGGTATTTGCAGTTAAATAGGCACTATTAACCGCCTTGGTTTGATAAAACTGTTGATTATCTGCGATCCATTGCTGATGAAAACAATTGATCACTTCGCGCTCATGCACAAGTTCACGTTCAGTGTAAAAACCTTTTACATGAAAAAAGCCATGCTGCTCAAATTGGGTATTGATCATCAAACTAATCATCCTCACATTGCAAAATTGCTTGAATAGTTTGCGCCAACTGTGGCACCACATCACGCTCAAACCAAGGGTTTTTAGTTAGCCAAATATTATTACGCGGACTCGGGTGTGGCAATGGCAAAACATCTGGCCAATACTCACGCCATGATTTTACTAACTCAGTGAGGGGTAAATGTTTTGTGTGTGGTAAATGGTACGCTTGGGCATATTTACCCAGCACTATGGTTAACTTAATATTGGGCAGTGCCGCTAAAAACTGGGAACGCCATGCAGGTGCGCATTCTTTACGCGGCGCTAAATCGCCTGACTTACCTTTACCTGGGTAACAAAAGCCCATCGGCAAAATAGCAACCTTAGTTGCATCATAAAAATCGCATGGCTTAAGCCCTAACCACTCGCGCAGCCGCTTACCACTGGCATCATCAAATGGAATGCCACTTTGGTGTACTTTAAGCCCCGGCGCTTGCCCTGCAATTAAAATACGCGCACTGGGATTAAATTGCAGCACCGGACGTGCCCCAAGCGCCAGCTCAGGCTCACAGATCACGCATTGACTAACTTGCTTTAACAAGGTGCTAGCCATCATCACTGCTTTGCCCTATTCGCCACAGCACACCACTTGGATCATAAATAACAAAATCAATCATTTGCCACGCTTGCAAGCTTGGCTCAGTAATTTTTATATTATATTTTTGCGCCAACCCTGCACTTGTTAATTTATCATGCCATGCTGTCACATCTGCAACTAATAAGTGCATCATAAAATTTTTAGCGTGCTCTGGATTATAAAAATTTTGCAGTAAAAAACTACAGTCTCCGTGGTAAAAGTACGCCATATCTGGGGTTTCCCACGCGATTTGAAAGCCCATATGCTGATAAAACGCACAACTAAGCGCAAAATCTTTTGCTGGTACAAATGCTTTAATTTCTTCGCAACTCAAATCTGTCATTCAATTCATTTCCTTGAGTTAGTAAAATTATGATCTATTTTTGCGTTCAATTATGTTCTGACCACACTGCAAATTCATTGCCACTGGGCTCGGTAAAATGGAATCGGCAGCCCCCTGGAAAATCAAAAATTGGTTTTATAATACTCCCGCCATATTGCTCTACTTTAGCCTGTGTTTGCGCAATATCCTCGCTATAAAATACTAACAAAGCTGCACCATGTTGCGTTAATGAGCTAAGTGGTGCTTGATAAAAACCGCCATCAAGCCCAGCAGTATCAGCACTAAATGACGTATATTCAGGGCCATAATCAATAAACTGCCAATCAAAAACCGCACTAAAAAATGCCTTAGTGGCGATTAAATCTGCTGCGGCAAATTCAACATAATTAAGTTTTTTGTGTGCTGACATAGTACTCCCTAAAAAATTAATGTAACGGCTTATAGCCTTCCAATCACTAAGCATACAAGCAGTTGAAAAATTTGCGAACTTTTCAATTAAAACAGCAAATGATAAAAGCAGATCATCATTTTACTAAGTAAATATACTGAGTATTATTGCGCTATCACCCGAACAAACAACAAAGAAAATACGAATCACTATCTTTTCTGTATCTAGAATATATAATACCCTCTTTATTCGCCCCCATTTGGGACTTTGAGGGATCATCATGCACGCTCAATCTGTCAAAAACAGCCAAACACTCTCTATAAGATCTAAATTAAGCCAAGCTTATCAAGCCCATGCTTACCGTTTTGCTGTTATCTCACGCTTTTTTGCCGCCATTGTTGGTGGTTATACCTTTACTGCCGTGTTTACCGCGTTACTGAGTATTATTTTACCGCTGAAAAAATCAGATGCTGTACTGCTTAGTATCAGCCTGACTATTTTAGTGTACAGCTGCGTGTTTATTTGGGTGTTTGCAGTTAAGTCACTATCTAAAATATGGATCACTATTTTACTAACTACTTCAGGGTGTGCTCTGATCTTATCATTACTAAAGGATTGGCTATGAAAGAGAGTTTTTTCCGCTCCATGACCTGGATGCATACTTGGGTTGGATTATTAGTATGCTGGTTACTCTATTTAATATTTTTTGCCGGTACGGTGAGTTTTTTTCGGGACGAAATAACGCTATGGAATCAACCAGCACTGCACAATGTACAAGCGCCTGAACAGCGTGTAGCGCAACAGCGTAGCCAAATCATCAGTGGTATTAATTACCTACAAAATGCAGGCCCGGAGTCTACGCGTTGGGGAATTTACTTGCCCACAGAGCGAAAACCGCAGCTTAACTATGCTTATGAAAAGCCTCGTCCTGAAGGGAAGCGTTTTGGTGGTTGGCAAGAGCACAATATCAACCCACAAACAGGCGACGAAATAGCACAAACAAGAGACACCAGAGGTGGTAACTTTTTTTACCGACTGCATTTTGACCTACATTATATTGATGTACGCACAGCCCGATGGATTGTCTGCTTTGCGAGCTTATTTATGTTGGTAGCGCTGATATCTGGGGTGGTGATCCACAAACGTATTTTTAAAGATATGTTTAGCTTTCGTGCCAACAAAGGCAGCCGCAGTTGGTTAGATGGTCATAATCTATCGTCAGTATTGGCGTTACCTTTTCATATTATGATCACCTATACAGGCCTAATCACGCTAATATTTATGTTATTCCCCTATCCAGCAATGACCGCATACGAAGATGGTATTCGTGGTTTATTTAACGATGTGTCACCCACTAATGTGCGCACCAAAACTAGCCCAGATAGCGCTCCATTAATAGCCATCGATACTATTTTAGATCAAGTTTATACTAACTGGCCTGATGCTGACTTAACACAAATTTCAATTCGTGATCCAAATAAAGCCTCAGCCACAATTACAGTCCGTGCAGACACCGGTAGCCTAGTTCGCGACCAAACACCCACCTTATTATTTAACGGTGTAGATGGCAGCTTAATAGCTAAAACTGCTGCCCAATTAACCAATACTGAAGTGTTCTATGACTCGCTAACAGCCCTACACACAGGCCGTTTAGCTAACCCATTATTACGCTGGTTATACTTTTTATGCGGCGTAGCTGGCTGTGTAATGATAGCAACTGGCTGTATTATGTGGGCTAAGCGTATTCGCGAACGCATGAAAAAAGACCAACCCGCTACAATTGGCTTAAAGTTGGTAGAAGGGTTAAACCTTGCCACATTAATGGGCTTACCACTTGCAACCTGCGCATTTTTTATTGCCAACCGGTTACTGCCTATGACAACCCCTGAGCGCGCAGATAAAGAAATACTTGCATTTTTTGTGACTTGGCTAGCTGTTGCTTTGTTTGCGCTATTTAAACGCGCAAGGCCGCAGTGGATTTTACTCGCGTGGATCAACGGTATCGCCTGTATCAGCGTGCCTGTTATTAATGCTCTTACCACCAATGGCAATCTAATAAGCTACTTGCTAAACGGCCAATGGGCGTTGTTTAGTTTTGATTTAATGTGCTTAGTATTTGCAGCCTTATTTGTAATTCAGGCCAAAAAAATACCAACTCACACTCCGGCTAAAACACCGCAACAACGGGCGCGCCGTTCAGCAAAAACCAAGTTACAGGAGCAATCATAATGCATGAATTACTGCAATTGAGCCTATGTTTACTGGCATTTAATTGTTTTGCTTTGGCTAAATTTAATCATTACCGTGATGTATTTAAAACCCGCCCTAGCGACAAACTCAGTAAACAGTTTTTGATCGCTGCTTGGATCAGTATTTTACTAAGCTTAGTACTGAGTGTTGTACAACATAACGGCTACGGCGCTTTACTATTTTGTGGTTATATGGCGCTAAGTGTCTTAATATTAATGATTTTTTATAGCTTCAAAGCATCTTGGGTAAAAATAATGAGTGCTTTAAATATCACCGTTGTAATGCTCAGTGGGCTGTTTTTAACAGTTTTTTAAGCTTAGTTAGTAAAAATATGATCTGAGCAAAAAAAAAGGCAAACTAACTTAGTTTGCCTATATCCAAATGATTTGGTTATAAATAGTAGGGGGATACTCATGTTACAAATAGCTTGATTGAAGCTATTGCCAATCAATCTATGCGGAATATGATATCCCTCTAATGTGTCATATTTATTACCTAGTAATTACTTTTTAATATAAAAAAATAAAACCTATTACTGTGTAGTCGTAGCAAAGTCAAAGTTACACAAGCCGCCCTACATAGCTATTCTCTATCACTGTAAAGGGGATTTACAGTCATGGTGTACTGTTCTGTTTAACCATAATCAGGTTGTCAGTATCAAAGCCTTTTTGCTGCGCAAGCACTTTAAAGTCAGCTAAGCGTTGCTCACTCACAGTGGGGGTACGCGATAATAGCCACAAATAATCGTTATTGTAGCCAGATACGTACGCATATTGGTAATTTTGTTGGTCTAACTTAAATACAATATAAGAGCTGTAAAAAGGACCAAAAAACGATACTTTTAAATGACCAACATTATTGCTATCAACAAATTTCGCAGTACCTTGAGCCTCACTCCATTTGTTTTCCTCGCTATTAAAACCACGGTTTAGCACAGTTACAGAGCCATCATCGTTAATTGTATAATCCGCTGTTATATTATCTAAACCACGCTCAAAAGAGTGATCTAATCGGGCTATTTCATACCACTTACCTTGGTACTGTTCGATGGAAAAAGGACTCACTGGTGCAACCTTATCGGGCATGCCAGTACAGCCAAGCAGTAAACTACTGACGAACAGAGTAAGAGTGATAAATAATTGATTTTTCATCGTTGATTCCTTGATAGTTAATTAGGCCACCAACGCAGTAAAGCATAAAAAGTTCACTTAATACTAGTTGTTCTAAAAGCCTTAGGTTAGGATCATTTTTTTACTAACTATTAGAAGTTAACAATGAAGATATGGGTTGATGCTGACGCCTGTCCAGTGGTGATCAAAGAAATTTTGTTTCGTGCCGCAGAGCGTACGCAAACTGAAACAATTTTAGTCGCTAATCATGCAATGCGTATTCCGCCTTCAAAATACATTAGCCGGTTGCAGGTCTCATCAGGGTTTGATGTGGCTGATGACGAAATCGTCAAACGTATTGCAGCCAATGATCTAGTGATCACCGGTGATATTCCGCTAGCATCCGAAGTAATCGATAATGGCGGCCAAGCGCTAAATCCTCGCGGCGAACTGTATACCAGTGAAAATATTCGCTCGTTACTAAATGTGCGCGATTTTATGGATACTATGCGTTCAAGTGGCGTTGAAATGAACGGCGGACCGCCACCGCTTAGCCAAAGTGATCGTCAAAACTTTGCTAATAATCTAGACCGCATTCTAGCTAAAAATAAATGAGTAAGGCTGCAAGTAATATAGGCTTTGGTGACCCAGCTTTTACAGTCGCTGTGTATATAGCGAATGTACCACCGATGCCACAGTACACCAACCTAAGTACAGTGACGTCATGTGTGGATGGACAAATTGCCAGCATCAACCAAGCCTGTGGTAATGGCTGGCGTAAAGTATTTAATGTATATGCTAAAGTGTTATTTGCACTGCCTAGCGAGCATTACCACTTCGCCAAACTCGCCCCGACTTGGCAACACTATCGTGATGAACAACTGCTACAGCCTAATAGTCAAACAGCCTTACTTTTTAGCCCTCCGGTTTTAAACAACAATAATACCTTGCATATTATTGCCGGACGCACCTATGCTAAAGCATTGCTTCAGCAAGGGCACCTAAAGTGTCAATTACAGTGGTTAGATGAAGAATTTGCTATCGATAAAGTAAACAAGTTGATTGTGTGTCCATACTTTGATTACCGCCAACTTAGCAATATAAAAATAGCGCGACTTAGTCAGCTAGTTGCCCAGTGTTTTGTGGCAGAGTAAGACTTTGTTAACTAACCTTAAGGTAATTTGCATATTATGGACAATTTAACTTTATGAAAATCCTCGTCGTTGACGATATGCCTTTGATGCGCCATGTATTAATAAATATGTTAAGAAAACTAAATTATCACGATATTGTTGAAGCGACTGATGGAATACAAGCATTAAGTTTATTACAAAACCAAGGCTATGATTTAGTTATCACCGACTTGCATATGCCAAAAATGGATGGCAAAACTTTACTCAATCGTATTCGTGATGACCAAGAGTTAGCCGAAATCCCGGTGTTAATGATCACCTGCGAAGACAGCTCCACAGCAATCAAAGAAATTATCGCCGCGAAAGTGTCAGGCTTTATTGTAAAACCTTTTAATTTAAATGTGTTAGATAGCCAGTTAAAGAAAGTTATGAAGTTAGAAAGTTAGAAAGTTAGTCAATCTCAACGCAATGTTACTTTAAACATTGTTTAAGTGCGTCATCATCTTGCTGAAATCTAGATAATAACCAAGCTTGAAAAGCGATTACCTTTGGCCAATTAAAATGCTCCTTAGGGCCCACTAAATAATATTTATAGTGGCAGTTATATTCAAAATTAGGGTAAACTTCTAACTGCCCTAATTTGATATGGGACTCAATTAAACGTCGCCTCACACCACAACCAGATAGGTTTCACTCATCAGACAACTCATATAAGCCGCACACAAGTTTATTAACTAATTCGCTTTTGCGTGATCGCTACTGTAGTATCATAAATGAGGAATTTATAACCAATGCAGATTTTTTTACCATGATCATAAATGCTAAATTACACAATGCGAACAGCTAAACGATTACGCAACATATGCAACGCCAGTCTGTTACTACTGTTGTGTGTAAGTAACGCCAGTAAAGCAGTACCAACAGCGCAAAGTATTGACTCAACGACAATTCAACTTAGCGCAGGTGAATGGCCGCCTTTTCTCAGTGAATCGCTGCCCTACCAAGGTGTAGTAGCGCATTTAATTCGCGATATATTTGCGGAAGCAGGCATTACCGTTAACTTTACATTTTTACCTTGGTCACGTGCATATCACGATACCGAAAATAACAAATATGCCGCTACTGCGGTATGGATGTTCAGTGACGAAAGAGCAACTGCTTACTTATATAGCGAACCGGTACTCAGTGAACGATTTGTGTTTTTTTATCAAAAGCAGCGCCATTTTGATTGGCAAAATATTGCAGATTTAAAAGGCCTATTACTCGGTGGTGGGCTTGGCTATAGTTATGGCCCAGAGTTTGATAAAGCCCTTGCCGAAGGCTCTTTTGAAATGTCGCGGGTAGGTAATACCGAGCAAAACTTTCGCCGTTTAGCACTAGGGCGTATCGACGCCTTTGCTGAAGAGCAAAGTGTTGGCTACTTTACCCTCAAACACCAACTGCCCGATCTTGTTAATGTTATTAGCCACCACCCCAAACCCCTGTTAATTAATAAAAGCTTCTTACTATTTCCAAAAAATAACAGCGAAAGTGAAAAACTGCTCAACACCTTTAATCAGTACTTATCACAGTTTAAGCACAACGGCCGTTACCAATCTTACTTTAAAGGTTTAGAGCAAGGTGATTATCAGCCCCAAGCCAAACTACAGTAACGAGTTAACCCGTAGTTCATACTTTACGTGACAATAAGCCTAACCTAACCCGGCGTTTACTTAGAGCGACTTGTTTGCACTTAATCTTTAAACCAGCGGTAAGCGCCAAAAACTCCCATAAAGGCAAGGCAACCAACAGCCACTAATTGCCAAACTTTGTAGTTATAGCCTTCATTTTTCAAAGCAACTGTATTCAAACGGGTATCAGCTTTTGACACTGGGGTTAGCGTCATCGAATGTGTAATTGTGGCTATTGCAGTAGCGTTTTGTTGAGATAAAACAACCGTTGGCTGTTTAACATTCACGCTTGCTTTGCTTGGTGCTTGCCACTGGGCTTCAAATTTTGCACGCTGCTCAGCTCGATTTTCACTGCACCAAACAAAGTCAGTTTGTTGCATTTCTTTAGCACGGCAGCGCTCAGGATATTGGTAAAAGCTACTCCACGCGAGTCGCTTGCTATCACTGTCGTATGTTTTACTATAGACCGTTGAGTCATGAACTTTTTTAGTTAATAAATCATTCGCAGATGAGCGAGTATAAGTTCGTGAACCTGAACTGTGGCTCCTCCAATTAGTTGGGCTTATGCAGTGACGACCTAATATTTCAAACAACTCAGTTGAGCGCCTGCGTAAACGCTCACCTTCAGCTGCCTTATATCCTGCCCTCATTCTATCCTGAACTTTTTCTCGCTCGGCTTTAATAGCATCACACCGTGATTGCGAATACTGCTCTGCGGCCAATGTGCTATTGGTTGAAATCACGCAGATAGCCAATAAAATCCTTTTAATCATAATAAATCACTGTCGTTAAATTAGGGATAGCGTAGCATTTTTTACGCTAGCAGCAAGACTTTCAATTAGAAGTTTCCGACAACCATTCGCCTATCAAAACGATCGATAACAAAGGCCCGCATTTCATCATAGCTACGCAATTCAACGTCAGGCACATCAAGTCCTGCGCCTCTTGCCAGCAACATAGTAAATAACTCATTTACGGCAATGAAAGGCGCAGCGCCCGTTTCAAACTTAAATATTTTATTAGAACATAATTCGCCTTCACCAAACCCCAGCCTGCCGTCGATTTCGAGTAAATTAAGCTTATCTTGAACCCCAGCGACAGAGAGCCTCGTTCGCCCGTCCCATAATGTAATAGGCTCGCCCGCTTGCTTAAAACGGTTCAGCTTTTGACTCAATTGGTAATTCGTTACTTCACGAAAGGAGGTTTGCTTTACTGCACAATTACTTGCTCTAAACGATAAAGCACCTGATGTCTCCTCGCCAATCACTTTAATTAAGCCAAGGGTATACTCAAACCACCTCAAGATGCAGAATTCAGCGTTTCACAGGAGCTTAATATCAAGGCGTTACTTTGCAAGAATGGCAGTCCCTTTTAAGAAGTAACAACGCTGAGAGTAAGTGCCTGTGAAACGCCCAGCGGGTTGGTTTAAAAGCAATTTATACTGCGTTATTGATTTTAACAATAGAACCACTATTACTTGCAATCAATGCCTTGCCTAAATCGCTTTTAATTCCAACTGAAACTCGTATCTAGAGGTAGTTTGAGTATGTATTCTTAGAAATGGTCGTGCTACTGATGATCTCTTCAAGGCCTTTCCCCTCAGGTAATAAATTTTGCAAATAATTACGTACTGCACGAGAGTCAAAATCGCCATTGAGTGGCAAATGTGGTGAAACTGCAAAACCCTCGTTGATCCATTTAGCCTCATAAGTAAATGAAATCTCATTTTCAGAGCCTATTGCCAGCGTTATCTCAGCCACCTTTTGCGATTGACCGATAAACACATCTAAACGATTGGTGTTAGTACCACTGTTCATCGCTCACCTCATCATTGCTATGAGCTATATCATCACTGACAAGGCTGAACGACAACCCTAAATACTCCATAACTTTTAGTACATTATGCAGTTGCACAGTTACATCACCTTTTTCTATTTTTATTAGCGTAGGCTTAGAAATAGCAAGCGCTTGTGATACATCCACTAATGTCAGCTTCATACCAGTTCGCTTTGCAGTAATGGCTTTAGCCAGCTGCATGGGTGAAAATGGCTTAGAAAGCTCAGGCATTTCAGTACGCTTAACAACTCTTCCGAGTGTTTTTTTGACGGAGGAATCGCTCATTTATGGTCAACTATAGTTTACTTATACAACCAATTCTAGAATACCTTAAGAAAAAGTCAACGATACTTTACTTTTAGACTAAATAATTAATCAACAAGACCATAAGTAAAATGCATTTAACTTATGAATACTTGTAATTAAATTAAAACCCATAAGTAAATTTTAATTGACTAGTTTATAGCGTAAAACTGGTAAGTTGAAAAACGGGCTACGGTTACATCCTAGCTCCTAGTCACTTCCCTAGAACCTAGCGCCTTTACCTTGCCTGTGATTGTTTTAAAACCAATTTTACCACCGAGCTCACCGAGGCGCGGCGCCACATAGAGAAGATAAAAAGTGCTTCGAGCGACGGGCTTCGAGCTACGAGCTACGAGCTACGAGCAAATCCTAGCTCCTTTTAGCACCGTAGGCGTTAAGCTTGCTAACGCGAAAACGCAGCTTTTAGGGGGATACCTCTTCAGGGCTAACCTAACCAAGTTTCAAAAATCCGTAAAAAAGCAGGCTAAACTTGATACCTGCTTTTTAACAACTTACATTTAAACTAAGAATCCCCTCAAGCTTTGAGTTTAAAGTCTTTTACAACATCATAAAAATCTTTAATCACATGATAGAGTGAATCATCTCCCGCGTCTAAATCTAAAGTTTCGATATTTTCCAGCAAAATTTCGTGCTTAAAACGCCAATTAGATTGTCTTTTCATTTTATATGCATCAGCAACCTTTTCAGCAAAATGATGAAACTCTTCTGGCGAATAGCGGCTAGCATTAATCGATACTGTATAGATATCTTGATTTTCTTCATTTATCTCACGTTCGATTTCAAGGTAATAAGGCCAATAATCCCCCTCCTTAGGAGTATGCTTAGTTAGCATTAATATCATCTTGCTATCATCAATATCAGCACCCAGTTTAGGGAATAGTTTCCTTACAGCTTCATTAAAGAGATTAAACTCATTTAAGCCATGCAACTCATTAAATACCTTATGATTATGCTGTATTAACTCAGCAAGCTTTAGCTGCCAATCGTCATAAGCATGCGCGTTTGGTAATACATACCCAAAATATTCTAGAGGAGTTAGCTCAATGAGGGAGTATGATTTTTTATTATAGGTAAGTTCCTGATTTTCTAGGAGGCGAAGTGTTTCGAAGTGGTTAGCTGATACCGTATTTAGTAACTTATTATAGTTTTTAAAGTAGAGAGTTCTTTTCTCATCCCACTCACCAAAAATGAAGTCATGAACATCTCTTAATTGATGCTCTTGTTTTTGGGTTAATAAATTACGTCCAAATAAATCAAGTAATGCATCTGACAGCCAAGTATCATCTACTTTCACAAATCGATTATCATACTCGTCACCATGGTTTTTAAAGTGACTATCCGATAACACATATACTTTATTCCAATCAGCATAATTAGTTTCTATCCAACTAGCGTATTTTTTTAATTGTTGGTTTTGTAATTTACTACCGTCTTTTCTCTCAATAACAATAACTAACTTTTGACTTGGATCTAAAACAAGCAAGTCAATCCGTCCAGCGCCATCATTAATAGGGAATTCGCGAATAACTTTAGCTTGAGAGGTTGAATGAGAAAGTAGCTCAAATGTACTTAAAAAATTTCCTAACTGCTCATCATCAGCAACATTAAAGACATAGTGAAGTAGTGCTTTTAAAAAGTAATCGCCTTGTTGATGGCCTCCATTGGGATCTAAAAGCCATGCCAAAATATCAGACTTCTTATTTTCATCAAGCTTTATCAACTCAAGTACTGAAGTTTCTTCACTTCGACTAGACAGAGCTTTAAAATCCTTATCCAATAATAGTTTAAATGTTTTTTCCAATAAATTTACACTCACTTCTCACCTCTTATTTTACTTATAAATTATCAAGCGACGTTATTTTTTAAAGTGCAATATAACAGCGACAGTCCAGAAGAATTTATAGTAACGAGTAAGCGAAGCCTTCCCTGTAACTGCTTCTTATATATGACTTAATAAAAACCATCCTTAAGTACCACATACTTAATCATTATGGGAGGCCAGTCAAGGTAAATTCATATTTTTATATATAAACCAGAACCTTAGCGTTAACACTAGTTATTAACAGCACTGAAAGTACTACACGCTTTTATTTGCAACACATTAATTACAAACTAAATAACACGATCAACATTATCTTTAGCTAAACCCCAGGGCAAGAGTATGAAAAAAGCCTATGATTTCAATACCTTTCCAAGGTAACCTGTACTGCGCATAGCTTTTTTCTGTTTTGCGGGCATGCCTTTATTAAAGCTTGTTTCTGCTTTTAGCTGATTAAATGCGATGTGTCTCAGCCCCGCAAATACAGGTGCTGCACCTTCACGCCTA
>NZ_JACJDT010000159.1:0-667 GCF_014163675.1 Pseudoalteromonas sp. SR44-5 | reverse complement strand
TCCTTGATTGTACGGTGTAAATTGGTCGTAGAGGCAGCAATGCGAAGCATGAACGGGGTAGTTTTTTGGGCATGAAACGGTGTCCGTGTTGTTAACTGCTTGTCATCAACAGCCTCAAGCACCGCACCTTCATCACTGCTTAACAGTATTGGTGCGGCTTCATTGCTATCAGCCACCACCACACGGTTAAACAGCGGGGTGAGCTTGCTGATTGGCTCGCCTCTATTAACATAGCCCGTGAGTAAATACGCTTTAGGAAAACTAGATTGCCCTGTATTCAATAGCTCTGTCATTGTTCATCCTTGATATTAAACACGCCAAAAACATATATAGTTCCCATGCCCCAAATATTACTTTCTTTAAGTAATATTTCTCTTTCTTGCTTAGTAATTAAGTCTAGTTCTATAAAGTAATAATCAGGGTATGGACGACCGTTCCCCATCAGCTCTGTCGAATCTCTTGATGCGGGACTTAACACTTTATTTTTTTTATCTGAGAAAAAATACCCCCCTGTTTTGAAAGGTTTTGTAATGCGCTTACTTGGGTCTGATAAATTAACCCAGTAATATTTAGGGTATCCAAGCCCCTCTGATAAAAAAGAAATATAATCGCCGAAAGGGGATACTTTTAAATACTGCATCGTAAATTGGGTGTTAAAGCCTAAATC
>NZ_JACJDT010000158.1:0-670 GCF_014163675.1 Pseudoalteromonas sp. SR44-5 | reverse complement strand
CCATCTTAATTTTTTAGTGACTGATTTATCAAGTGGGCAGGGTATACGGCTCGATTTAAATCAGCATAATTGCGCCGCCATATTTAAAGCGCTCAACACAACCAGAGTTACATTTAGACTGCGAGTGAAAACGTATCCTAAGGGCAAAGGGGCGTCAGTGAGCACTGCCTTTGAGGATAATAAATTTATATTACCAGTATCAAAACGCGATGAGTACGGCGAGCTTGAAAAACCAAATAAATGGCTTACAACCGAAGTGAATTTATCACTATGGAATTATGCGCTAAAAAAAGAATTAGGATTTGAGTAACATTATGATAAACACCGAACAAATATCAGAATTACGCGCTCCGAAAAAACCAACTGACATGGGAAAATACTACCGAAAAGTGGAAATCAATTATGACAACCTGTTAGGAGAAAAAGATGAGGTTGGCGCTGATGGCCGTTATTACGGGTTATTATTAATGGGAAGTATGACGGATACGGATGATAGTTCTTATTCTTGGCAAGCATTAACCTTCTTTGCGATTGGAGCTATAATGCAAGTACTTGGGTTATTTAAAGCTAAAAGTTTACAACACCTATTAGACTCATTTCTTTTTGACCCTTTGTTTATCCTGGGGCAAGTTTTATTATTAATAATTGCTTTTATTTACCACCGTAAAGC
>NZ_JACJDT010000157.1:0-678 GCF_014163675.1 Pseudoalteromonas sp. SR44-5 | reverse complement strand
TAAGTCAATTTTATCCAGTCTCTAGAGCATATGCTTTTAACCGTATCAGGAACAGAAATGAATTTATTCCACGCTTGCGAAACCTGTTCGACTATTTCTTCATAACCACTAAACACACGATTAGATAAACAGTGTTGCCGTATCCAACTCCATACTTGCTCTATTGGATTTAACTCCGGGGAGTAAGGCGGAAGTTTTATTAGCGTGACATTATTGAATGGTTTTACAGTATCAATAGTATGCCAACCAGCGCCATCAACGATCACGACCGCATGACGTCCTACCTCCGTGGCTTTTGATATTAATTCCATGTGTTGCGTCATGACGTCTTTATTGACGATAGGGCTGATCAGCGCTTCTGTTTTACCATTACTTGGGCACACTGCACCAAATAAGTATCCATACTCAAACTGCTGTTGTTTTGTTGCGCGAGGCCTAGAGCCTGTTTCAGCCCATAAGCGTGTTGTTTGATTTTGTTGTCCAAACCGTGCTTCATCTTGAAACCACACATCAATGCGATCTAAAGGGAGATGTCCTGGGGTGTGAAGGATCGTTTCCACTTGGAACTTTTTTAAAAGCCTCTTGGCTTTCTTTTGACTGCTTTGGGTGCTTAGAACGGCTTGTGATCCAGCTAAACCCACGCTTCTTGAGCAGTTTGTAAATATGATCGGTGTGATA
>NZ_JACJDT010000156.1:0-692 GCF_014163675.1 Pseudoalteromonas sp. SR44-5 | reverse complement strand
GCAGGCGGTGCGACACAAAAGGGTAATGAAATCTGGGTGCAATCAATCACTTTTGATAATAGTTGGGGTATTCCTATGGGGAGCCTTGGTTGTTGCTGGCAAAGTGCCGGTAAAACAAGTGGTGTTTACGATCAAAAATTCCCAGAAAAAGTCGCTGTTGAATGGTTAGATAAGTCAGAAAATAGAATTTACTACGGTGAAGTGGCAATAGATAAAAGTGGCTATAAGTTTGCAAATAAGTTACCTCGATTTAGTTACCATACAGGCGAAGTAGAAACTGATATTTACCCATATTTAATAGTTGGTATGGGTGAATCAGGTGAGATAAAGGTTTGGGTTTCAAATACACCATCAGCGGGGTTTACAGGTCGCGTATTACACGAACTTGGTTCAGGACAAGCCCAATGGCGTGAGAATAAGTAGTAAAGCCACTACCCTAAGCTTATGTTCTATAAAGTATTCGCAGAGGCAGCCCGTAGCTCATGGCCCAGAAGAAGACGCTGAATTCACCACTAAAAACCAACAACGCGAGCTTTTTTACAATCAGCCAGAACAAGCTGAAGCAAATGAGCAATGGCAATCACAATTAATAAATGGATATAGATTATGGACAAGCTCATAAAATCACTCATCACACTTGCTTTAACATTATTTGTAATAGGTTGCTCGTCAACAGGAACAATTGATTACAT
>NZ_JACJDT010000155.1:0-710 GCF_014163675.1 Pseudoalteromonas sp. SR44-5 | reverse complement strand
GTGCTGGTTGCACTGGAGGTGTTACCCGCCGCATCAGATTGTGTGGCGCTGACGGTGAGCGTGCCATTATTAAAGCTGCTGACATCAAACTCACTACCACTGATAGTCCATGTACCTGCGCCATCGGCCGTCACGGTGCGCGATTGGTTATTCGCGCCATCGCTGATAGTCACACTGACACTGGCATTGGCTTCTGCGCCAGAGCCGGTGATCAATACACTGCCATCTTCTACAGCATTGATCCGGCCATCAACCTCAATCGGGGTGCTTATCGTCAAGGCATTCGGTGCTGCGTTATCTAAAATCACTGAGGTGCTGGCTGCACTGGAGGTGTTACCCGCCGCATCACTTTGTGTGGCGCTGACGGTGAGCGTGCCATTATTAAAGCTGCTGACATCAAACTCGCTACCACTGATAGTCCATGCCCCAGAGCCATCGGCCGTCACAGTCCGTGATAAGTTATTCGCGCCATCGCTGATGGTCACACTTACACTGGCATTGGCTTCTGCCCCGGAGCCGGTGATCAATATACTGCCATCTTCTACGGCATTGATCCGGCCATCAACCTCAATCGGGGTCGTTATGGTCAAGGCATTCGGTGCTGCGTTATCTAAAATCACTGAGGTGCTGGTTGCACTGGAGGTGTTACCCGCCGCATCAGATTGTGTGGCGCTGACGGTGAGCGTGCCATTATTAAAGCTGCTGACATC
>NZ_JACJDT010000154.1:0-716 GCF_014163675.1 Pseudoalteromonas sp. SR44-5 | reverse complement strand
TTAATGCATCGTGTTTTGCAGCTTTTCTATATTATGAACTAAGCAATACAGTTGCCATTGGGCATTCACTTTCGTTTGACCGCGTAAGGTCAATTTATTCATGCCTTTGTTAACTGTAATATTCCGCTTTTTACCATAAGGAAAGCAGGCTCAATAAAACCGAGTCTTTTACCATTTCTTTATAAAACATTGTCGTCGCTAAATTAGGCTATCTATTTTGACCGTCTATTTTAACCTTTATTTTGTCGGTGTAGCTCATTTTCCGTCTGCCAATGCTTATCAGCTAACGGTGGATTTAGATCATTGGATCCGACGTAGGATAAGAATGTGCTACTGGCGGCAATGGCGTAAACCTCGCACCAAAGTACGCAGTTTAATGAAATTGGGTGTTAGCGAACGACTCGCCATTGCATGTGGTATCACCAGTACCAAAAGTAGGCGTTTGGAAGCGAAGACCCTTGTCGAAGCTCAAAAACAAAAGGAATTAACATTGCGATAGGCAATGACTATCTAGCGTCACAAGGTTTAGTGTCATTGAGAGATATTTGGATCAATATTGATAACGGGAGATGAACCGCCCATAGAGAGAGGTGCTAAGAAGACACCCACCTTATGATTTGCAATGTATCAGTTATGTACTAATTTTATTATTAGCACAATAAACGAGCAGGTTGTCACATGGCTATTGCGAGAAAGCGTCAGATAAGTTTGGCTGA
>NZ_JACJDT010000153.1:0-719 GCF_014163675.1 Pseudoalteromonas sp. SR44-5 | reverse complement strand
TGGTCGGTGGATATACCGACGCCGCTTGCAGAGGGCGCATTCCAAGTGGATGCCAGCGTCACTGATGCGGCAGGTAATACCGCGTCTGATACTGAAAACGGCGGAGTAATTGACACTCAAGCGCCAAGCTTTGATATTGATCCGCTTGCTGCAACGAGCGATAGCACGCCTACCATTACTGGTAGCAGTGATGAAATTGGTGGACTGGTAAGTATCACTGTGACAGATGCTAACGGCACGGTGCAAACTTTAACTGCGACGGTACTGGCTGATGGTACGTGGTCGGTGGATGTACCGATCCCACTTGCAGAAGGCGCATTCCAAGTGGATGCTAGTGTCACCGATGCCGCCGGCAATACCGCCAGTGACACAGAAAATGGTGGGGTGATCGATACTCTTGCACCGACGGTTGATATCAACCCGTTGGCTGATAGCAACGACAGCACGCCTACCATCACTGGTAGCAGTGATGAAATAGGTGGGTTGGTGAGCATTACAGTCACCGATGCCAATGGTGATATACAAACCTTAACGGCGACAGTACTTGCAGATGGCAGTTGGTCGGTGGATGTACCGACCCCGCTTGCAGAAGGTGCTTTTGTTGTTGATGCCAGCGTCACCGATGCCGCCGGCAATACCGCTAGCGACACAGAAAATGGCGGAGTGATCGATACTCTTGCGCCAACCTTTGATATTGATCCGTTGGCTGCGACGAACGA
>NZ_JACJDT010000152.1:0-746 GCF_014163675.1 Pseudoalteromonas sp. SR44-5 | reverse complement strand
GGCCCACTCAATGCTAATGAAGTGTACGGCTTTGCGCCATTTTTATTTATGGGTGGCGAGAAAAAAATCAAGAATATTGAAAAGTGCGATATTTTTGCCCATTTGAATTTAATTGCCGACATGGGGGATATGGAAATTATTGATATGGCTTCTATGGTACGTGGCGCTATTAAGCAGTACGAATAACGCTGTATGCAAATATGCTTGTGGCCTTTTTAATCTGGACTGGGCTACAAAACTTAAAAATACTAAAGTGCTCGGTTAGATCTTAGTGTGTTTTTAAGCAGTTTATAACAATAAAGACGTTATAATTTAAATTTAAACCGTGCAGCCAAAGCACTAATTCACTAGGAATTACCGGCTCTTTAACAACATGGATGTTGTTTGGCTAGGCGCTAATACAGCCGCTGATTAGTGCCCTGCCTTTCATTTTTGCACAGAGTAAATTCGATTATTCGTAGCAGCGGGTTTACCCCGCGACATAATTCCCCTGCAGCCCACAACGAACTACTATTTGATGATGACGACAATGAGCCAAAAGTCATTTTACAAACTCTCGCCAGTGAACATTACTTTGAGTTAAATGCTAAACAATCAGGCCGCCAATTCATAGAATGGATAAGCCAACTTGGGACGATAAACTTACACGCCGGGCGCGATTTATGCCTAGAAACCGAGCAAAACAATGTACAGTTTGTGATAAAGAACAATCAATTTATTGATGTTAAAAATGAACTCAAACAACA
>NZ_JACJDT010000151.1:0-757 GCF_014163675.1 Pseudoalteromonas sp. SR44-5 | reverse complement strand
GTAATGTGCGCACGATCACTTCGACTGATTTTGATGGTACGCCACCGACGCTCACGGTGAGCGTCGATACATTGAGCAATGACAACACCCCAGCCATTAGTGGGACCACTGATGCGGGTCAAGGGACTGCAGTGACGGTGGTTGTTACTGATAAAGATGGCAACACGCAAACCCTCAGCGCCACCGTGGATGCCAATGGTGATTGGGTAATTAGCCCGACAACCCCACTGCCTGATGGTGCGTTTAGTGTTGAGGTCAGTGTTCGCGACAGTGTGGGCAATGAAACCACCGACTCAATTAGTGGTGTGATTGATACCACCGCGCCGAGTCTCACTGTACAAGGTGTCGGTGCTGGCAGTGACGTCACCCCGGTATTCAGTGGCACCAGCAATGAAATCGGTGGCACAGTGACCTTAGTGGTCACCGATGCCAACGGGGTTGAACAAACCCTGAGCGCGACAGTACAAAGCAATGGTCAATGGTCAGTCGAAGTACCGAACGGCCTGAGCGAGGGCGATTACACCGTCGATGCCGTCATTACCGATGCGGCGGGAAATGATACTCAAGTGGCCTTAACGGGCAATATTGATACCTCAGTGCCTGTTGTTATGGTTAATGATAATGGCCTTGGTAACAATGCGACACCAACGATTACGGGTACCTCAACCGAGCCTACGGGCACCGTTGTTAGCATCAGTATCGTGGATGTCAATGGCGATAGTTATGGATTAAGTGCCACCGTCCTCGCTGATGGTTC
>NZ_JACJDT010000150.1:0-757 GCF_014163675.1 Pseudoalteromonas sp. SR44-5 | reverse complement strand
GTAATGTGCGCACGATCACTTCGACTGATTTTGATGGTACGCCACCGACGCTCACGGTGAGCGTCGATACATTGAGCAATGACAACACCCCAGCCATTAGTGGGACCACTGATGCGGGTCAAGGGGCTGCAGTGACGGTGGTTGTTACCGATAAAGATGGCAACAGCGAAACCCTCAGCGCCACCGTGGATGCCAATGGTGATTGGGTAATTAGCCCGACAACCCCACTGCCTGATGGTGCGTTTAGTGTTGATGTCAGTGTCCTTGATGGTGTTGGCAACGAAACCACCGACTCGGTTAGTGGTGTGATTGATACCACCTCGCCGAGTCTCACTGTACAAGGTGTCGGTGCTGGCAGTGACGTCACCCCGGTATTCAGTGGCACCAGCAATGAAATCGGTGGCACAGTGACCTTAGTGGTTACCGATGCTAACGGGGTCGAACAAACCCTAAGCGCGACAGTACAAAGCAATGGTCAATGGTCTGTGGAAGTACCAAATGGCTTGAGCGAGGGCGATTACAGCGTTGAGACGACCATCCTGGATGCGGCTGGAAATAGCACGCAAGTCAACTTAACGGGCACTATTGATATCTCAGTGCCTGTTGTTATGGTTAATGATAATGGCCTTGGAAACAATGCGACACCAACGATTACGGGTACCTCAACCGAGCCTACGGGCACCGTTGTTAGCATCAGTATCGTGGATGTCAATGGCGATAGTTATGGATTAAGTGCCACCGTCCTCGCTGATGGTTC